>DATHVV010000213.1:0-25356 GCA_035461105.1 Longimicrobiales bacterium
CGTGCCCAGCACGGTGAGCAGGAACGTGGTGATGACCAGGCTCAGGTTCCAGACACGCAGCATCGAGCGGCGTTCCTGCACCATCGACGAGTGGAGGAACGCGGTGGCGGTGAGCCAGGGCATGAAGGACGCATTCTCGACCGGGTCCCAGGCCCAGTAGCCGCCCCAGCCGAGCACCTCGTACGACCACCACATGCCGGCCATGATCGCGAGCGTCAGGAACATCCAGGCCATGACCGTCCACCGCCGCGTGACCCGCAGCCAGGTGTCGTCCAGGCGGCCGGAGAGCAGTGCGCCGATCGCGAAGCCGAACGGCACCGTCATGCCGACGTAGCCGAGGTAGAGCAGCGGTGGATGCACCGCCATCAGCCAGTGGTTCTGCAGCAGCGGATTCGGGCCCGGGCCGTCCGCGGGTACCGGGAACACCTCCGCAAACGGGTTCGCGGGCCCGATCAGCAGCAGGTAGAAGAACGCGCCCACGCCGAGCATCGCAAAGTTGGCGTACGCACCCAGGGCGCCCAGCTTCTCACGCGTGGAGTACATGGCTCCCGCCGTCAGACCCGAGAGCACCAGCGCCCAGAACAGGATCGAGCCTTCCAGCGCGCTCCACAGCGAGACGATGCCCACCCACACCGGCGTGGCCCGGCTGCCCACCTGCATGACGTAGCTGATGCTGAAGTCATGCGTCAGCAACGCGTACACCATGGCCAGGTTGGCCACTACCATCAGCGCGAAGATCGCATAGGCCGCCGCCCGCGCGCTCCGGATCAGCGCGGCGTTCTTCGCGCGCACCCCCCACACCGCCGCGACCATGCCGTAGATCGCGAGCCCGAAGGCGAACGCCCCGGCGCTGTACCCAAGAAGTCTGGTCACAACCAACCTCGATTCGAGAAAATCAGCTCCGGTCCTTCACCAGCGACTTGTACATCTCCTTCGCCTCCGGCGGATGTCCCTCCGTCGGCGGCTGGTACTCGTTCGAGTGACGTACCATCAGGTTCGTCGACTGGAAGACGGGTGACCCGTCCGCCCGGGCGAGCCGGCCCTCGACCACCACGCCCTGCCCTTCCCGGAACATCGCGGGCGGCGCTCCCTTCGACTTCACGAGCACGACATGGTCGCCATCCTCGTCCTGCAGCCTGAAGCTGAGGTCCAGCGCGTCCGCGTTCCACTGCACCGTACCGGGCACGACCTGGCCGCCCAGCCGTACCGGCGCATCGTAGGCCTGTTCGCCCTTGGCGAGCAACTCGCCCGGCGACAGGAAGTAGACGATGTTGTCGCCGATGTTGCCGTACAGCAGGTAGCCGAAGCCACCGAGCACCAGCACCATCCCCAGGGTCATGCCGAGCACGCGGCTCCGCTTCATCTTCATCGCACCCCTCCGTTCTGGCCGAGTCCCCGCTCCGCTGCGACCTGCCGGCCGCGCAACCGCCACGCATAGCCACCGACGACGACCCAGGTGAGGCCGAACGCCAGCCAGATGTAGAACCACTCAGACATGTGCCTCACTCCCGGTCCGAACGAGGGCCTCATCTTCGATCCAGCTCTCGCGCAGGCGCTCGAGTCGCGCGACGTGCGCGCGCAGCGCCACCAGCCAGACGAACACGAGCAGGAACGCGATGCTGTTGAGGAGCAGCGCGAGCGCATACGCGCTGTCGATGGCGCCGGCTGCATCGATGGTCTGGACCTGGTGCAGCGTGCGCCACCACTTCACCGAAAAGTAGACGATGGGCACGTTCAGGAAGCCCAGGATGCCGACGGCGGCACTCCAGCGGGCCCGTCGATCCTCGTCCTCGGTGAAGGCGCGCAGCGCCAGGTAGCCGACATAGATGAGCAGCATGATCGCGGTCGAGGTGAGGCGCGGATCCCAGGTCCACCAGATGCCCCAGGTCGGACGTCCCCAGATCGAGCCGAGCACGAGCGTGAGCGCGGTGAACAGCACGCTCACTTCGGCGGTCGCGGCGGCGCGCCGGTCATGGTCCTCGCGCCGCGTCACCAGGAACGCGATGCTGAGCACGAAGACCACGAAGAAGCCGAGCATCGCGACCCAGGCCGAGGGCACGTGCACGTACATGATCTTCTGCAGGTTGCCCATGTCGCGGTCGGGTGCCGAGATCAGGAAGCCGATCGCCTGAGCGGCGACGAACCCGAGCAGCGCGATCCAGCCGAGCGGCCGCAGCCAGCGGGGCGGGGGTGGCACGACGCGCGAAATCACTTCGTTGTTCATGCCTCAGTCCTCAATGACGTACTCGAACGCGAACAGCGCGGCGACGAAGAAGATGACGTCGAATACGAACAGGAACCGGACCCACCACCAGGTCGATCCCATGATGTCGCCGTTGAGGATACCCCCGGTCGCCTGCACGGCTCCCACCAGCAGCGGCACCAGCATCGGGAACAGCAGCAGCGGCAGCATCACCTCCCGGGCGCGCAGCCGGCTGGCCATGGCCGCATAGAACGTCCCGAGCGTGACGAACCCGATGGTGCCGAGCAGCAGCACGACCGAGAGGGGCGCCAGGAACGTCCAGATCGGCAGGTTGTAGAGCAGCGCCGCGGTGGGCAGCATCACCACCTCGACGAGCAGCACGAAGAGCAGGTTGGCCAGCAGCTTGCCCACGAACAGCGAGCGCCGGTCCCCCGGGTAGAGCAGCAGCATCTCGAGGGCCCCGTTCTCGAGCTCCTGCTCGTAGGAACGGTTGAACGAGAGCGTCCCGCTGAACAGCACGGTAAGCCAGATGACGCCGCCCGCGATGGGCTGCATGCTGGCCTGCTCGGTGCCGATCGCGAACCCGAAGAGCAGCAGGATCAGGCCGGCCAGGAACACCACGGCGTTGAAGTTCGCCTTGGTGCGGCGCTCCGCGGTCAGGTCCTTCCAGACGATCGCGCCGATGCGCGTCAGCTCGGCGTTCATGCGCGCCCTCCGGCCAGGGTCGGGCCGCGCAGCTCGGAGGACTCGACGATCTGGCCATCCACGATGTGGAGGCGCCGATCGAGCACGAGCGCCGCGCGACTCAGATCGTGGGTCGAGAGCAGTACCGCGCCGCCCTGTGCCCGGATCTCGGTCGCGAACGCGTTGACGACGTCGATGCCGTCCTCATCGAAGCTCGCGTAGGGCTCGTCCAGCAGCAGCAGGCGGGGCGGACGCAGCAGCAGGCGGGCCAGGCCGAGGCGGCGGCGCATCCCGGCCGAGAAGCCCCGCACCCGCTCGAACTCGAACGGGGCCAGTCCGACCCGGTCCAGGACCGCGGAAATGAGCGCACCATCCGCGCGCCGGCCGGCCATGCGCTGCGCGAAGACCAGGTTCTCGCCCGCCGTCAGGTCGTCGTAGAGCCCGGCGCTGTGGCCGAGCAGGCCGACCAGCGGACGTACCTCGGCGCCCTCCCGGCGGGTGTCGAAGCCGAAGACGGAGACCGTGCCCCGGGTGGGACGCAGCACGGACGCGACCAGCCGCAGCAGCGTCGTCTTGCCGCTGCCGTTGCGCCCGGTGAGCGCCACGATCTGTCCGGCCTCGACCGTCAGGTCGATGCCGCGCAGCACCCAGCGTCGCCCGAACCGGCGGGCGAGGCCCTCCGCGGCCACCGCCGCAGGCGTGGCTCGCTCGATCCGAAGAGACGGTCTGGGGGTCATTCCGTTCTCGGTAACCATTGAATTGTCGCAATTTAGCCGGATCAACACGCCGGCTCAACCGGACCGGCCCGGGCCGCGTCGCCCGGACCGGTCCGGCCCCTCAGACGCCGGCCTTGAGCTCCTGGATCAGCGTCGTCAGCGACTTGCGCGCGTCCCCGAAGAGCATGCGCGTGTTGTCGTTGTAGAACAACTCGTTCTCGATCCCGGCGAAGCCGGCGTTCATGGACCGCTTCATCACGATCACGTTCTTGGACCGGTCGACGTCCAGGATCGGCATGCCGTAAATCGGACTCGCGGTGTCGTGCCGGGCCGCCGGGTTGACCACGTCGTTGGCGCCGATCACGACGGCGACGTCAGTGTGGTCGAACTCGGGATTGATCTGGTCCATCTCCTGCAGCTGCGTGTAGGGCACGTTCGCTTCCGCGAGCAGGACGTTCATGTGACCGGGCATGCGGCCGGCCACCGGGTGCACCGCGTACTTCACGTCCACGCCCTTCTCGGTCAGGATGTCGGCCAGCTCGCGGACCTGGTGCTGCGCCTGCGAGACCGCCATGCCATAGCCGGGCACGAAGATCACTTCCCGGGCATAGGCGAGCAGGATCGCGGCATCCTCGGCGCTCACGTCCTTGACCACCTTGCCGTTGGCGTTGACGCCGCTGCCCACCGCCGCGACCTCCGAGCCGAAACCGGAGAACAGCACGTTCGCGAGCGAGCGGTTCATCGCGTCGCACATGATCTTGGTGAGGATGATCCCGGAGGCGCCGACCAGCGCGCCGCTGATGATCAGGGCGTTGTTGCTGAGCGCGAAGCCGGTCATGCATGCGGCCAGGCCGGAGTACGAGTTCAGCAGGGAGATGACGACCGGCATGTCGGCGCCGCCAATCGGGATCACGAACATGACGCCGAGCACGAGCGCGAGCGCGATCAGGGTGACGTAGAGCGCCAGCTGCGGCTCGCCGACCACCAGGAACACGGCCAGGCCGAGGGCGCCCGCGACCAGCAGGCCGTTGAGCACCTTCTGGCCGGGGAAGACGATCGGCTTCCCGGTCATGACCTCCTGGAGCTTCGCCCAGGCGATCAGGCTGCCGGCGAACGTCACCGACCCGATCATCACGGACAGCATGATCGACGCCTGTACGTCGAGCACCGGTGCGGTGGTGCCCGCGGCGTAGCGCAGGTACTCGTCGGACGCGACCAGGGCGGAGGCGCCGCCGCCGAAGCCGTTCAGCAGCGCCACCATCTGAGGCATGCCGGTCATCTTCACGCGGTAGGCGAAGAGCACGCCGATCACACTGCCGATGACCAGGCCGAGCAGGATCCACGTCCAGGTCACGATCTGCTGATCGAGCAGCGTCGCCAGGATGGCGATCAGCATGCCCGACGCGCCGATCATGTTGCCCGTGCGCGCCGTCTTCGGCGAGCTGAGCCGCTTCAGGCCGATGATGAAGAAGACGGCCGCGACCAGGTACGCGAGGTTGATGGTCAGGTCTCTCATCGCCCGGCCTCCGGCCTACGCTTGAACATCTGCAGCATGCGGTCGGTCACGGCGAAGCCGCCGACCACGTTGATCATCGCGAACGAGACCGCCAGCACGCCCAGCGCCGCCGCGAGCGGCGACTCCATGCGGCCCGCCACCACCAGGCCGCCCACGATCGTGATCCCGGAGATCGCGTTCGATCCCGACATCAGCGGTGTGTGCAGCATCTGCGGCACTTTCGCGATCACTTCGAACCCGACGAAGACCGCCAGGACGAAGACATATACCGAAACGAGCAGTCCACCGGCCATGTTCAGCTTTCCTTCCCTGCCGTCGCCGCCAGGCGCGCGTGCACGACCTCGCCGCCCTGCGTGACCAGACACTCGCGGGTGATCTCATCCGACGTGTCCACGTTGAGCTGCCCATCCTTCACCAGGTGGTTCAGCAGCTCGACGATGTTCCTGGAGTACATGGCGCTCGCGTGCACCGGCATGGTCGCGGGCAGGTCGCGCGGACCCAGCACGTAGATGCCGTTGTGCTCGATCGTCTCGCCCGCGCGCGTCACGGCACAGTTGCCGCCCGAATCCGCCGCCAGGTCCACGATCACCGAGCCTGGCTTCATGTCCGCCAGCATGTCCTCGCTGATCAGCACCGGCGCCTGCTTGCCCGGGACGTTCGCCGTGGTGATCACCACATCGGCTTCCCGCACCAGCTTCGCCAGGTGCGCGCGCTGCTGCTGCTTCGTCTCCTCGGAGACTTCCTTCGCGTAACCGCCCGTGCCCACGCCCTCGCTGATATCCTGGCCGACGAACGTGGCCCCCAGGCTCTCCACCTGCTCCTTCGTCTCGGGGCGGATGTCGTAGCCCTGGACGACCGCGCCCAGGCGCCGCGCCGTCGCGATCGCCTGCAGCCCGGCCACGCCCGCCCCCAGCACCAGCACTTTCGCCGGCGGGATCGTGCCTGCCGCCGTCATCAGCATCGGGAAGAACTTGCCGGACGTCGAGGCCGCGATCAGCACTGCTTTGTACCCCGCCGCCGTGGCCTGCGACGAGAGCGCGTCCATCTTCTGCGCCCGCGTGATGCGCGGGACCAGCTCCATGGCGAAGCTGGTCACCCGGCCGTCCGCGAGCGTGCTCACCAGCTCGGGAGACACGAACGGGTTCAGCAGCCCGATCAGGGCGCTGCCCGGTCGCATTCCCTCCAGGTCCGGTTTCGCCGGCGGCTTGACCGTGAGCACCACGTCCGCGGCCGTGAAAAGGTCGCGGCGGGACGGCACCACCGTCGCACCGGCCCCGATATAGGCACCATCCGCGAAGCCCGCTTCCGTGCCCGCTCCTGCCTCGACTATGACCTCCAGGCCGGCCTTGGCCAGCTTGCCGGCACTTTCCGGGACCAGCGCCACCCGACGCTCGCCCGCGGCCACCTCTTTGGGGACGCCAACTTTCATGGAAGCTCCCGGTCAAAATGTCCCAGTGCGCGGACCAACTTACAGGGAGGGAATCGCACCCGGCTGTCGGGTTCCGGCGGATTCCCGTTCGCCGAACCCCCGCCAGCCGGGTCAGGGAAAGGATTACAGCACCCCGTGAGACTAATCGACCCAGTCGGCGAGGAAGACGTTGGTCTCGCCGGGCCGGGCGCCACCGCGATTGGAGGCGAAGACGAGGCGCCGGCCGTCGGCGCTGAACATCGGGAATCCGTCGAATTCCGGACTGGTCGTGACGCGTTCGAGGCCGGTCCCGTCGATGCCGATCAGGTAGAGGTCGAAGTCGCGGCCATTCGGGTCGTGCTGGTTGGAGCTGAAGATCACGCGCTGGCCGTCGGGATGCATGAACGGGGCGAAGTTGGCGCCGGCGGCGCTGGTGATGCGACGCTTGTTCGAGCCGTCCGCGTCCATGACCCAGACATCGAGGGTGCTCGGGCGCACCAGCCCGGCCGCGAGCAGGCGCTGGTAGTCGGCGACCTGTTCGGGGGTATGCGGGTGGTGGGCGCGGTATATGATCTTCGTGCCGTCGAACGAATAGAACGGCCCGCCGTCGTAACCGATCTCGCTGGTCAGGCGTCGCACGTTGGACCCGTCGGCATCCATTCGGTAGATGTCGAGGTCACCGTCGCGCGTGGAGGTGAACACGATGCTGCGGCCGTCGGGCGAGACCGTCGCCTCGGCATCGTATCCGCGCTCGTGCGTGAGCTGACGGATGTTGCCGCCATCGTCATCGGCGCTGAAGATGTCGTAATCGTAGAGTGCCCAGACGTAGCCCTGCCGCATGTCGGGCGGCGGCGGGCAGTGCTCGCTGATGTGGTGTGTCGAGGCGTAGACGATCCGGTCGCCACTCGGGAAGAAGTAACCACAGGTGGTTCGCCCCAGCCCGTTCGAGACGCGCCGCGCTTCGGTGCCGTCCACGTTCATGGTGAAGATCTGGTCGCACTGCGAGACGCCCGGGATGGTGGCCTGGAAGATCAGGCGGCGGCCATCGGCGGAAAAGTACGCCTCGGCGTTCTCGCCGCCGTTCGTGAGCATCCGCAGGTTGCGCAGGCGCGGCTCATCCGGGCGGTCCGGATAGGGGCGCGCTCCAATGGTGGGCAGCGCGGCGCTCGTCAGCGCGCCGTCCGCCGCCGGGTACGAGGCCTGGGTCGCCGGCGGACGGGGCGTGCAGCTGCTCGCCACGACGCCGATCACGAGCAGCGATATCGGTGTACGCATCATGTCCGGTAGTGTCGGTTCACGGGTGCCGCTAGAATACCCTGCCACGTCCTTAGTGTCGAGGAGCGATTGTCGATGAGAATCCAGAGAATCCTGATGCCTGCGCTGCTGGCGGCCGGCGTCATGCCCACACTGCTGGCGGCCCAGGCCTGCCCCGATCCCGCGGCGCTGACCGGCGGCATGGACGGGCCGCTCGCGCACGTCCGCTACCTGGCCGACGACGCGCTCGAGGGTCGCCTCGCGGGCAGCCCCGGCGAGCGCTGCGCCGGCGACTACATCGCCGGCCGATTCGCGGCGCTCGGCCTCGCCCCTGCCGGCGAGAACGGCAGCTACTTCCAGACGCTGCCCCTCGCCTCCGCGGTCAATCCGCACGCCCCGACCGGGGAGGGCCGCAACGTGGTCGCCCTGTTGCCGGGCAGCGATCCGGCCCTGGCCGACGAGTACATCATCATCGGGGCGCACTACGACCACCTGGGCCGGGGCGAGTTCGGCTCCACCCGCCCCGAGGAGAAAGGCGCGATCCACAACGGCGCCGACGACAACGCCTCCGGCGTGGCGGCGCTGCTGCACGCGGCCGAGCTGCTGGCGCGCGCGCCGCGCACCGCTCGTCCCGTACTTTTCCTCGCGTTCACGGGCGAGGAATCGGGCTTGCTCGGCTCGGCTTTCTTTACCCGCCAGCCCACCCGTCCGCTCACCGACGCCCGCGTGATGATCAACCTGGACATGGTCGGACGCCTGCGAGAGGGCGGCCTGATCGTCTACGGCGTCGATACCGCGCGCGAATGGCGCGACGTGCTGGCCCGCATCGCGGCGGAGGCGGGCCTCGAGATGAAGCTGAACGGGGAGGGCTACGGCCCGAGCGACCATACCTCGTTCTACCTCCAGGACATGCCCGTGCTGCACTTCTTCACCAATACGCACGGAGATTACCACGCGCCCTCCGACGACTGGGAGCGGATCGACGCCGCCGGCCTGGAGCAGCTGGGGGTCCTCGTCGCCGGGCTGAGCCGCGACATCGCCGACCAGCGGCTGCAGCTCACCCTCGTGCGCGGCGCCGGCCAGAAGCCGCAGGCCGGCGCCGGGGGCGGTTACGGCGCCTGGCTCGGCACCGTGCCGGATTTCAGCCCGGTCGCGCGCGGCGTGCTGCTCGGCGGCGTGAGCGCCGGCTCGCCCGCGGAGCAGGCCGGCCTTCGCAAAGGCGACGTCCTCATCGGCCTCGCCGGGCGCGACGTCTCCGACCTTCAGGGCATGACCGATGTGCTGCGCCAGCATCGCCCTGGCGATCAGGTGGAAATCGTCGTACTCCGCGACGGCCGCGAGCTGCGCCTGTCGGCGACGCTCGGCAGCCGCGGCGCCCGCTGAGGCGCCGGCTTTGGCGCCGGCTTGCGGCAGGGGCGCGCCGCCGCGCGATGCGGCCGGGCAAAGCGTCCATGCTTCGCAAAGCGAAGGGAAGGCGAAGGACTTGTCGCGCGCGGCATGGTGCCGTTAGAGTAGCGGTGGCGTCGCGAGCGTGCGGTCGCAAGCACGCGGCGCGGTTGATCGGTGAACTCACCGATCGGCGGTTCGGCGGGGAGTTCGGCCCCGTCGGACAGGCTGCGAGGTCGCTGGACGCAGCTGTTGCCCCGGGCTCGGGGCCCCCTGAGTCGCAGACCGCGCGACGAGGGTAAGGGAAGCAGGTGAAGCCGTCGCACGTGAGGGCTGCCGAATCGAGAGCCTGATCCCGCCAGCGTTGAGGAGTCCCCGGAAAGCGACGTGTCGCAGTCCGGGGACTTCTCACATCCATGCCTCCGACTTGACGAAAAACATCCGTCCGGCTTTTATTCGGTATCTCCCCATCACCTGATCGAGCTGCTGCGATGGCATCGGATCGATTCGCGGATACCGAGGCAGGCTCCGCCCTGGGCCCGGCGCGCCCGCACGCGGGCGCGCGCGCGTCGCAACCGCAGGCGGAGTCCGCGGTACTCGAGGATCGCAACGCATTCCTGGCCAAGGCCGGACTCGCGCTCGGCAGCACGCTGGACAGCCATGCGACGCTGCGCGCCGTGGCCCGGCAGGCCGTGCCGCGGCTGGGGGATTTCTGTGTCGTGGACCTGGTCGCCGAGGAGGGCGTCCGCCGCGCCGCGGTCGCCCATGCCCAGCCCGCGCGCGAGGCCGCGCTGACCGCGCTGCTCGGGCCGGTGGCCTACCGCGAGGGCGCGCCGCCGCTGGAGGTGCGGGAGACGGGCAAGCCCCAGCTCGGCGAGCTGCGGGCGCCCTACGCGCCCTGGACGACGGCGGAAGCGGAGGCCGTGGTGCTGGGCCAGCTCCAGCCGAGTTTCTTCCTGGCGCTCCCGCTGCTTTCGCGCGGGCGGGTGCTGGGGGTGCTCACGCTGTACTCCACCGGGTCGAGCCGGTTCTCGGTGGACGAGTTCGCCACCGCGATGGAGTTCTCGCTACGGGCGGGTCATGCGCTGGACAACGCCCAGTTGTACGAGCAGGCACGCTCGGCGCAGCGGTCGGCGGAGGAGGCGCAGGAGCAGTTTCGCCGGCTGGTGACCGGGTTGCGCGAGAGCGAGGACAAGTACCGCACGCTGTTCGAGGAGTCGCGCGACGCGATCTACATCTCGCGTCGGGACGGGCAGCTGCTCGACATGAACCCGGCCGGCGTCGAGCTGTTCGGCTACAGCCGCAGCGAGCTCCTGCACAGCAATGCTCAGCTGCTGTACCGCGACCCCGAGGACCGCGAGCGGTTCCGGCGGGAGATCGAGGCGCAGGGCTCGGTACGGGACTTCGAGGTGACGCTGCTGCGCCGGGACGGCACCGAGCTGGAGGTGCAGATCAGCTCGATGGTGCGGCGCAACGAGCGGGGCGAGATCGTCGGCTACCAGGGAATCATCCACGACATCACGCAGCGGAAACGCTCGGAGCGGCAGCTGCAGCTCTCGGAGCACTTCACGCGCACCGTCATCAGCAGCGTGCAGCAGGGCATCATCGTCTACGACCGGGAGTTCCGCTTCCAGGTGTGGAACCGGTTCATGGAGGACCTGACCGGCCTGCCGGCCGCAGAAGTGCTCGGGCGCAACCTGCTCGACGTATTCCCGTTCCTCGCGAGCCATGGCATCGAGCGGCTGCTGGACCGGGCGCTGAGCGGGGAGAGCGCCCAGGGAGCCGACCTGCTGTTCTCGGTGCCGCAGACCGGACGCAGCGCCTGGGTCGCGGCGGTGTACAGCCCGCATCGCGACCCCGCCGGCGACATCATGGGCGTGGTGTCGATCGTCCTCGACATCACGGAGCGCAAGCGGGCCGAGGAGCAGCTGCTTCACAATGCGTTCCACGATGGCCTGACCGGCCTGCCCAACCGCGCGCTGTTCTTCGACCGGCTGGAGCAGTCGCTGAAGCACACCGCCCGCCATCCGGAGCAGGTGTTCGGCGTCGCCTTCCTGGACCTGGACCGCTTCAAGGTCATCAACGACAGTCTCGGCCACATCGTCGGCGATGAGCTGCTGGTCTCGATCGCACATCGGCTGCAGTCGTGCCTGCGCCAGGGCGACACCGTGGCGCGCCTCGGCGGGGACGAGTTCGCGCTGCTGCTGGAGGATGTGGATGACCTGATCGACGCGACCCAGGTGGCTGAACGCATCCTGCAGGAGCTGAGCACACCGTTCCATCTCGGGGAGCACGAAGTGTTCACGGGTGCGAGCATCGGCATTGCGCTCAGCTCGACCGGATACGAGCGGCCGGAGGATATCCTGCGCGATGCGGACACGGCGATGTACCGCGCCAAGCTGGAGGGTCGCTCGCGCTACGAGGTGTTCGATCGCGACATGCACGAGAAGGCCGTGCAGGTGCTGCAGATCGAGTCCGAGCTGCGCCGGGCGCTGGACCGCAAGGAGTTCGTGCTGCACTACCAGCCGATCATCGCGCTGGCGACCGGCCGCATCACTGGCTTCGAGGCGCTGCTGCGCTGGCAGAACCCGCGGGGCGGGTTGCTGCCGCCAGCGGATTTCATCCCGCTCGCCGAGGAGACCGGCCTGATCGTGCCGATCGGATGGTGGGTGCTGGAGGAGGCCTGCCGGCAGGTCAGGGCGTGGCAGGAACGCTATCCCGCGACCGCGGCGCTGACGGTCAGCGTGAACCTCTCTGGCGCGCAGTTCATGCAGAGCAACCTGCTCCGGCAGGTCGATGGCGTGCTGCGGCGTACCGGGCTGCCGGCGCACTCGCTCATCCTGGAGATCACCGAGAGCGTGATAGTGCAGAACGCGGAGCTCGTGATGTCGGCCATGCAGGCGCTGCGCGAGCGCGGCATCCAGCTTTGCATCGACGATTTCGGGACCGGCTACTCATCGCTCAACTACCTGCGTGCGTTCCCCGTCGATGCGCTCAAGATCGACCGTTCGTTCATCGCGCAGATCGGCGCCGAGGACGGCAACGCGGAGTTGATCGAGACGATCGTGTCGTTGAGCCGGAAGCTGGGCATGCAGGCGGTCGCGGAAGGGGTCGAGACCGTCGAGCAGCTGGACCTGGTGCGCGGCCTGGGTCCGCAGTACGCGCAGGGCTTCTTCTTCGCGGCGGCGCTGCCGCCGCGGCAGCTCGAGGAGCTGCTGGATCGAGGGCCCAGCTGGTGAGACGCCTCAGCGGTCGGGCTCGAGGCGGTACACGCGCCCGGTGCCGGTCGCCACGTACAGCTCGCCGTGCCGATCCACGCCGAAGGACGTGACCTGCGACAGCCCCGTGATGTTCCAGTCACGGTGATCGACGGCGACGCCATCCTGCACCCGGAAGCTCCGGATCCAGCCCGCACAATAGTCCGAGTAGAGGTAGTGCCCGGCCAGGTCGGGGAGCGCGCTGCCGCGATAGACCGCGCCGCCCGTGATCGAGCAGCCGTCCGGATGCCGGTAGTCGTGGACGGGGCCCGTGAGCCCGGCGGGATCGCAGGGCTCCCGGTAGCAGGCGCGCCCCTCGTAGCGGTTCCAGCCGTAGTTGAGCGCCGCGGCCGATGCGGGCACCACGTTCACCTCTTCCCGGGCACCTTGCCCCACGTCGGCGACCCAGAGCGTGCCGGTGGCCGGATCGAACGCCAGTCGCCAGGGGTTGCGCAGCCCGATGGCCCAGATCTCGCCGCGCCCGCCGCCGCCCGCGAACGGGTTGTCCGCCGGGACCGCGTACGGCTCGGCGCCAGCCACATCGAGGCGCAGCAGCGCCCCCAGCAGCGTGGCGGGATTCTGCCCGTGCCCGTGGGGATCGCCGCCGCTGCCCCCATCGCCCATCCCGACGTAGAGAAAGCCGTCCGGGCCGAACAGGATGTGACCCCCGTTGTGATTGGCGTACGGCTGCGCGACCGTGAGGATGAGCGTGCCCGAGGCGGCATCGGCCAGGTCGGGCGAGCTCGACACCCGGAACCGCTCGATGCGCGTGTCGCCCTCGCGGTCGGTGTAATTCACGAAGAACGTGCCGTTCGTCGCGTAGTCGGGGTGGAAAGCGACGCTCAGGAGGCCGCGCTCACCACCGGCACCGACCCGCTCGCGGATGTCCAGGAACGGGGCTTCGCGCAGCGCGCCGCCCGCCAGGATGCGGATGCGGCCGGCCTGCTCCACGACGAAGAGGCGGTCGTCGTCGGGCGGGCTGGCGATGTGGGTGGGTGCGATGACCCCGGACGTGACCAGCACGGCGCGCAGGCCGGCGTGGGTCAGGGGCGGCCCGGCACCGCGCGACTCGCCACAGCCGGGCGCAAGCAGCAGCAGCACGAGCGGCACGGAACGTCGCATATTGGCACCTCCATGGCGTCGCGATCGGCCGGTCTCGAGGCCTGCCGCTGGCACCGAATCTTGCAGTGACCACCACGGGCAGCATCGCCGCCCTCTTCACCGGACGTGGAGGAATGGCCGAGTCCAGTCTGCGAAGCCGGGTCGGCGCGATCGCCGCCCAGGCGGGCGCGAGCAGCGTGGCTGTCGCGCTCTACGATTACGCCCACCACACCGGCTGGTCGCTGAATGCCGATCGCTGGTTTCATGCCGCGAGCACGATCAAGGTCCCGGTGCTGCTGGGCGTCTTCGATGCGATCGAGCGCGGCGAGCTGGCGCCGCACGCCCGGGTGCACGTTCGCAACCGCTTCCTCAGCCTGGTCGACCGGCAGCCGTACCGGGTGGATTCGGGGCGGGACGCGAACGGCGCGGTCCACGCCGCGCTGGGCAGGATGCTCACCGTGCGCGAGCTGGCGCTGCACATGATCGCGACCAGCAGCAACCTGGCGACCAACCTGCTCGTGGACGTGGTCGGAGTGACCGCGATCCGGGCCACGCTGCAGCGCCTCGAGCTGAGCGGCATCGAGTTCCACCGCGGCGTGGAGGACATCGCCGCCTGGCAGGCCGGCATCAACAACCTGGTGACCGCGAGCGGGCTGCTGAGCGCGCTGCGACGGATCGCGGAGCGGCGCGCGATCTCGGACTCCGCTTCCGAGCACATGCTCGAGATTCTGCATGCCCAGGAATTCCGCCGCGGGATCCCGGCCGGTCTGCCGGAGGGCGCGCGCGTCGCCCACAAGACCGGTGAGATGTCGCGGGCGGCGCACGATGCGGGGATCGTGTACCTGCCCGATCGCGAGCCGTACGTGGTGGTGATCCTGACCGAGTGGGACGCCGACGTGACCGGACGCCTGGGCGCGATCGCGGAGATCTCCCGGGCCGCGTACGAGCACGTGACCCGCGAGGAGAGCATCGATGCCTGACGCCGTATCGAACGTGGTCAACGGCATGCTGCCGCTGCCGGTCATCGACGCGGAGCGGCTGGCGGCGCCGCTGCGCGAGGTGCTGCGCCCGGGCGCGGAGCTGCGCGACCGCCTCGGGGTGCGCCGGGGACTGCCCCGGTTCTTCTACGAGGTGAAGTCGTGGGATGTCGCGCGCGACCTGCAGGTGGCTCCGAACTTCTGTCTCTGGGAGTTCATGGGCGTGGACGTAAGGGAAGCGCCGCCGGTGCGCAGCTTCCCGCGCTACGTGCCGTGCGCGGTCACCGCGCTCGCGGCGCACCTCGCCGTGCTGCGTCAGGCGGTCGGCACGTACGTGCACATCGCGGCGAACGGCGGCTACCGCTCGCCCGCGCATCGGCTGACGCGCCACGCGTCGCGCCACTGCTGGGGTTCGGCCGTGAACGTGTACCGGATCGGTGATGATGACCTGGATGACGAGGACCGCATCACCCGTTACGCGCGCATCGCCCGTACCGCGCTGCCGGCCGCGTGGATCCGCCCGTACGGCCCCGGGGACGGCGAGTCGGACGACCACCTTCACATCGACCTGGGCTACCTGCTGCTGGAGCCGACCGAGCTGAAGCTGCTCGATGAGCCGAGTCACGCTTCAGCCAGGATATGAGCCGCCGCATGGACAAGAAGCTGCACCAGGACGGGCCACCGGAGGACCGGCTCGAGCTCGCGGCGATGGGACTGGAATCGGAGTTCTCGCTGGTCATCGACGAGCAACCGGTGCGTCCGGAAGCGGTGTTCCGTGATCCGCGCGACTTCATCCGCGGTCCGCTGGTCCATCGCAAGGGCACGTCCTACCACCTGCCCACCGGCGGGGCCATCTACTTCGATACCGGAGTGATCGAGCTGGCGACCCCGGCCATCGAGATCGAGCGGGGCGCGCCCGCGCGGGCCGGTCGTTCGCTCTGGGAGGCGGTGCACTTCGTGCGCGACGAGCTGGATGCGTGGCAGAGGCAGACGGGGCGCACGGCTCGGCTGGTCGGTTTCAGCGCGCACTACAACGTCTCGTTCGAGGAGCCGCTGGCGGCGGAGCGCGCCGACCGGCTGGCGTTCGCCCTCGTCCACATCCTGCCTGCGCCGGTGATGCTGCTGGCCGCGAACCGGCGCTCGACCGGAGTAGGAGTGCGTCCGCGCAACGGCCGGATCGAGGTTACCGTCGACTTCACGCCCAGCCCCGCGCTCATGATCGCGACCGCGACGCTGATCGTTGGAGTGGTGCGCGATGTGATGCGCTGGAAGCGTCTCGAGCTGAGCGACCTGGAGCGGGCCGGGCTGCCGCTGCTGCGCGGGTTCCGCCCCGTACCCCACACCAGCCGGCGCGGCTGGCTGGCCCGCTATGACTGCTTCGCGCAAAACCCGTTCAGCTGCGACATCGACGAGCCGACCTGGACCACGACCACGGGGGAGACCCTGAGCCTGCGTGACATCGCAGGCCGCATCACGCGCCGGTTCTGGCGCTCGATCCGGCGTGTCTCCGATCCGTTCACGTTCCGGCTGATCGGGTCGGTCATCGCGGGACGCAGCCCAGCGCTGCTCGAGCTGCCCGACCGCCCCGCGGAGTACGAGGATGTCGGCCGGCTGTGCACCTGGGAGGAGCTGTTCCCGCCCGCACAGCTCTCGCGCTCGCGCTACGAGCGCGTGCTGATCCACGCGATCGCCGGGCACCGGCTGCGACTGCGCGGACGCTGGTATCTGCCGGTCGGCATGCGCGGCTGGTCGCAGGTAGTTTGCCGCCGGCAGGATGACGACACGCGCCACGCGCTGTCGATCGACATGATCGCGCGCTACGCGGAGAGCTGGGACGAGGGGGCCGCCGCCTGAGCCGGCGCCCTCGAGTCGCGGCCCCGGAGCAGCGTGTCACGGAGCACGCGCTCGAGCTCGGCGGTATCACGCGTCGCCACGAAGAGGTCCGCACCGGTACGCATCCGGATGAGCAGCCCGGGCGCGCGCAGCCCGAGTGTCAGCGGCAGCGTGCGCCACGCGCGCGCCCGGCGGAACACGTCCGCGAAGCTGGCGGCTCGAACCTCGACCAGCTCGTCAGCCGGCCAGGCACGCGAACGGTACGCGCGGAACTTCAGACGCAGCTCGTTCTCGAACACGAGCAGCTTGTGTGGCACCAGCGACAGGGCGCCCGCGGCGAGCAGCGTGGCGGCGGCGATCGCGAGCAGGAGCGCGACGGCCTGGATCGGGAAGCTGTCCACCGCGAGCAGGTGCGGATCGAGCCCGTGATGAGCGGCGGCGGTGACCAGGCGCCCCACCACGAGCAGGATTCCGGCGAGCGCGGTGCCGGCCGCGAGCCGGAGCGCGAGCGGTCCGCGCAGCCTCGCCACGTAGCGCAGCTCGGGCATCGGCGCGGGCCGGAGCAGGAGGCGGCGCGCGGTCGCGACCCCGATGCCGAGCGCGAGCAACCCGAGCCCCAGCAGTCCCCCCGCCCCGAGCGGCACCGGCCGGGTCACGGTGCGGAGCACGCGATCGGGACCGAGCAGCCGGCTGGCGAAGCCGGAGAGCTCGGCCGGCTCGAGCGCAGCGAACCGCGCGGGCAGGTCGGGCAGGTCGCGGTGCTGCTCGACGCGGTAGAACGCATTCGCCGTCCAGGCGCGCAGCGCGGCGGGCGAGAGGCCCTCCAGGGCGACCTGGCGCGCAATCGCGCGGCGGTCCTCCTCGAATTCGCCCGGCGGGTAGCGTCCCTGCCGCAGGCGCAGCACCTCGTCCTCGATGACGCCGCGCGCATACTCCAGGTCCGAGGGGCGGGTCGTGGCCTTGAGCTGGAGGAAGCCGACGTCGCCACGCTGAAGCAGGCTGGTGCTCACATCGTAGCTCGCCGGTCGCGCGCCCCAGCGCAGGCGCCGCATCAGGCGGCGGGCGAGCAGGCGCTCGACGAAGATCATGCGCAGGTGATCCGCACCATCGAGCGCGGCCAGGCGGAAGCGGAGGTCGTAGACCGCGTCCGGCCGGAGCTGCCAGAGGAAGCGCTGCGCGGCGACGGTGCGGGGCCGGCCGTTCGCCGTCGGCGGCGGCACGGGCCACGCGGGCAGCCTGCCGAACGTGGTCTCGAGGCGCCGCGCCACCGCGGCGCTGTCGAGGTCGCCGATCAGCACCAGCACCATGCGTGCGGGCACGTAATAGGTCTGGTGAAAGCCTTCGAGATCGCGCGCGTCGATCGACTGGAGGGCCGCCCAGCGGTCGGTGCGCCGGTACTCGGGCGGGCGCATCCCGAACTCGCGCTCCCAGAATCGCGCCGGCAGCAGCACGGGTGCGAGCACGAAGCGGTCGCGTGCCGCACCGAGCAGGTCGCGCGGCCCGAGTCCGATCTCGAGGGCCACGGCCTGCCGGCTGCGCGCGACGGCGGCCTCGTCGAAGGCGCGCGGCGCCAGCACGTCGTACAGCCAGTCCAGCGCGAAGAGCCCGTGCTCGCGCGCGATGGATACCCAGAAGAACGTGCGATCCGGCGACGTGCTGGCGTTGAACGTGCCGCCCCGCTCCTCCACCTCCCGGCGCAGCGCATCCTGCGTCCGTCCCGCGCGATCGCCGAAAAGTGCGTGCTCGAGCACGTGCGCCAGCTCCTCGCGTCCGACCGGATCGCGATCGGAGCCGTACGGCACTGCCAGGCTCAGCGATACCGTGGGCGCGCCCGGCACGCCCTGGTACCACACGGTGAGCCCGTTGCGCAGGTGCATGGTCCGGAATCCGCCGAACACGTCGGGTGGGTCGGCCGCCGGCTGGGCGCTGGCGGAGCCGCCGGCCGCGGCGGCGAGCGCCAGCCCGGCGAGGATTCGCGCGATGGTGAGGACCGCGATACGGGGCATGCTCTCTACAGGATGAGGATCGTCAGGGGCGGAATATATCAGCTCGGCGCCCGGGCGCTGTCGGGAGATCGCCGACGATGAGTGTGCTGGTCGCCGGCTCCGGCCCGAACGGTCTCGCCGCGGCGGTCGCGCTCGCCGGCTGGGGTGTGCGGGTGGAGCTGCACGAGCGGGCTGCCACGCTCGGGGGCGGCGTCTGCACGCTGCCGCTCACGTTGCCGGGCTTCCGCCACGACCTGTGTGCGGCCGTGCATCCGCTCGCGGTGGCCTCACCGTACCTGCGCACGCTGCCGCTGGAACGGCACGGACTCGAATGGGTGCACCACGAGGTCGCGCTCGCCCATCCGTTCGACGACGGCACGGCGGCGGTGCTCGACTCGCTGGACGCGACCTGTGCCGGGCTGGAGTCCATCGATGCCGCCGCGTGGCGCCGGCTCATGACGCCCTTCGTGCACGCCTGGCCCGACGTGTTCGAAAGCGCGCTCGGGCCGCTTCGCTTCCCTGCCCGGCCCTGGTTGCAGGCGCGCCTGGCCCGGCATGCGCTGGCCCCGGTGCACGCGCTGAATGCGCGCTGGTTCCGGTACGGGCGGGCGCGGGCGCTGCTCGGCGGCATCGCGGCGCACGGTGCGCTGCCTCTCGAGCGACGTCCCACGGCGGCGTTCGCGCTGCTCCTCGCGCTCGCCGGGCACGCGACCGGCTGGCCCATCGCCCGGGGGGGCTCGCAGGCGATCGCGGCGGCGCTCGCGGGACTGCTTCGCGAGCGGGGGGGTGTGGTGCGCACGTGCGCGCCGGTGGTGGCGCTGCCGCCCCGCGAGCAGTTCGATCGGGT
The DNA here is from genome assembly GCA_035461105.1 of Longimicrobiales bacterium. Classification (GTDB taxonomy): domain Bacteria; phylum Gemmatimonadota; class Gemmatimonadetes; order Longimicrobiales; family RSA9; genus VEPF01. Next base: position 19,168 of record DATHVV010000213.1, read on the forward strand.
GTTGCTCGACGTGGCGCCCCGCGAGCTGCTGCGTCTGGGCGGAGCGCTCCTGCCGGGCGGCCGTTACGTGCGTGCCCTCCGCCGCTTCCGCTACGGCCCGGCGGTCTTCAAGATCGACTGGGCGCTGTCGGGGCCGATCCCGTGGCGTGCCGCCGAGTGCCGGCGCGCCGGCACCGTGCACCTGGGCGGCACCGAGGCCGAGATCGCGGTGGCGCTCCGCACCGTGTGGGAGGGCGCGCCTGCCGAAGCACCGTTCGTGCTGCTCGGCCAGCCCACGCTCGCGGATGCCACGCGCGCCCCGGCCGGCTGCCACGTCGCCTGGGCCTACTGTCACGTGCCCTCCGGCTGGACGGGCGACGCGACGCCGGCGCTGGAGGCGCAGGTGGAGCGCTTCGCGCCGGGGTTCCGCGACCTCGTAGCCGCGCGGCGCACGCACGGCCCGGCGGAGCTCGAAGCTCACAACCCGAACCTGGTGGACGGGGCGATCACGGGGGGGCTGCAGGATCTGGCGCAGCTCTGGGTCCGGCCGGCGAGCGCCCGCGCTCCCTACCGCACGCCGCTGCCGGGCGTGTATCTCTGCTCGGCGGCCACGCCTCCGGGCGCGGGCGTGCACGGGATGTGCGGGTGGCACGCCGCACGCGCGGCGTTGCGGGATCTCAGCTGAACGGCCCGGCTCCAGCAGCTGCGGGAGGCGGGCCGAAAAGCGTTGGGGCAGTAAAGCGGAGGGCGAGGGATTCGAACCCCCAAGGGCTTGCGCCCGGCTGATTTCAAGTCAGCTGCCTTACCAGTTAGGACTAGCCCTCCCGACGATGAAACTCCTTCAATTTCACTCATGATCCTGCGGAAGCCAAGGGCGGAGGTGAGGGGGACGGACGGTCCGGGGCCGGTCTTGTCTCGTGCCGGGGCGGTGCCCGGCGGCGCTTCCGCCCGGCGAGCGGCCCGGCGCGTGTGGACGTCGTGGCTCGTGCTGAGCCTCGGAGGCGTTCCTGCCGCGGCTCACGCCCAGGCCGACACCACTCGCGTGCCGCTGCCGCCGATCACGGTGGATGCGCTGCGCGCCGCCGTGCCGCTCGCCCGCCTGCCGCTCGCCGCCACCCTGCTCGACAGTGCCCGGACGCGCGACGCCGGGAGCGGCTTCGCGCTGGATGCCCCGCTCCGCGGTGTGCCGGGGGTGCAGCTCGACGACCGTCACAACCAGGCGCTCGGCGAACGGCTCTCGATCCGCGGCTTCGGCGCGCGTGCCAGCTTCGGCGTCCGCGGCGTCCACGTGCGAGTCGACGGCGTACCCGCGACCATGGCCGATGGCCAGACCACGCTCAACCACGTCGACCCGGCAGCGATCTCGGGAGCCGAGATCGTGCGCGGGCCGGCCGCCGCGTTCCTCGGCAATGCGGCCGGCGGTGCGCTGCTGCTGCGCACGGGTGCGCCGCCGGGGATCGGAGCGGAGGCGCTCGCGGGCGCGCACGCGCGGCGCGCCGTCAGCGCTGCAGCCGCATCGTCGTCGGCGTCCGGCGGCTACCACGTACGCGTTTCGCGGCAGCAGGCGGACGGGTGGCGCGACTACTCGGACTCGGAGCGCTGGCTCCTGAACGGCGGCGCCGAGCTGGGCCTGGGTCGCGACCGGCTCGCGCTGGCGCTCCATGCGGTGCATTACGACGCGCGCAATCCCGGCGCGCTCACAGCCGAGCAGCTGGACGCCGACCCCTCGCAGGCGAACGCGAACAACGTGCGTCAACGCACCGGAGAGAGCGGCACGCACGTCCAGGCAGGCGCCGGCTGGCGGTCGGCACACCGGGCCGGCGACCTGGAGCTGCGTGCCCACGCGGGCGCGCGCACGCTCGACAACCCGATCCCGCCGCGCCTGATCGAAGTGGATCGCAGGTTCGCGGGCGCTGCGGCGCAGCTCCGGCAGCGCGCCAGCGAGGCGTTGGCGTGGACCGCGGGCGTCGAGCTCGCACTGCAGTCGGACCGCCGGCACAACTGGATCAACGAGGAAGGCATGCGTGGCGCGCGGTCGCTGGATCAGCGCGAGCGCGTGCTCGCCATGGCGGCGCAGGCGAGTGCGGCATGGCTGCCGGCGCGGGGCCCCGGCGTGCACGCCGCGGTGCGTTACGACCGGACCGCGTTCCGCGTGCGCGATGCGCTCATCGGCGAAACCGACCCGGACGACTCAGGCCGCAGAATTCTCGACGCCGTGAGCGGGGCCATCGGCGCCGGCTGGACGCTGCATCCGCTCGCGCGCGTGTTCGTGAGCGCGGGTACCGCATTCGAGACTCCTACCACGACGGAGCTCGCGAACCGCCCGGACGGCGCGGGCGGATTCAATCCGCTGCTGCAGCCGGAGCGGACTCGCTCGGTCGAGGGCGGCGTGCGGGGCGATGGTGCGTGGCTGCGCTACGAGCTGGTCGTGTTCCGGGCCCGCGTCGCCGACAAGCTGGTTCCGTTCGAAGTCGCCGAGACGCCCGGGCGGCAGTTCTATCGCAATGCCGCCAGTACCCTGCACCGCGGAGTCGAGGCGGCCGTCGAGGGCCGGGTCGGCGACACCGGCACGCTGTGGGCCGCGTACACCCGCCTCGATGCCCGCTTCGACGAGTATTCGCTCGAAGGCATCGACCTGCACGGAAGGCGTGTTCCCGGCGCCGCGGGGCATCAGGCTGAGCTCGGTCTCAGCAGCCGGCCGGTGCACGGCTGGCGCGGGCGCGGCCATGTGCGCCGGACGGGCCGCGTCGCCGTCGATGACGCGAACAGCGCGTTCGCCCCCGCGTACACGGTCGCGGGTGGCAGGCTCGACGGACGCGTCGAGCTGTCGCGGTTGCTGGTAGAACCCTATTTCGGCGTCGAGAACGCCTTCGACCGCGCCCACGTCGCCGCCGTGACGGTCAACGCGTTCGGAGCGCGCTACTACGAGCCCGGGCCCGGCCGGAGCTGGTACGCCGGAGCCCGGGTGCGCTGGCCCTGAACGCTGCTACCGGCATTCGACCTGGTAATCACTCCGCGCGACGACCAGCTCATCATTCGCGTTGACCACGAACAGCCCGGTGTACAGGACCGTGAAGCGTTGCTTCGATGTGCGGCCGACCATGGTGATCCTGGAATAGTATGCGCCGCTCCGTACGGTCGGCGTGGTCAACCACGACTCGTGCGCCTGCTCGGCGACGCGGTATTCTTCACCGCTGTCCTGCCCAATCCCGCGCAGCCCGTCGGGCCGGATGGAAGAGTTGATGTGAACGCCGCCCCGGCCGTCCACGATCACGTTGAAGCGGTACACGAGCTGCCCCTCGAGCGTGATGACCTCGCTCTGGACGCCCGGCTCGCACTGGACCTGGAACATGACGCCGGTCACGTCCTCGACCCAGATCGCGGGGGCCTGCTGGATGCCCGGCTCCGCGCTCGCCTGCGGCGGCGGTGCGCCCACCAGGTCGGCCGGCGCGTCGGCACAGGCCGCCAGCAGCAGCAACGAGCTGCCTGCCAGCATTAATGACGTCGTGAAGCTCTGCATCGTATCCACTCCTGTTGGAAGTGATCGGCTCACAACAGGAGGTACGAATGCTGTTCCCGGGACCGGACAGAGCACGTTGCGAGCGGGCCTTGCCCGCTAGCGTGCCGCTGCGGCGCCGGCGGGGCGCACTTTCAGTGCCGGAAGACGCGCCGGCCGGTGAAGATCATCGCCATGCCGTGCTCGTCGGCAGCCGCGATCACTTCCGCGTCGCGCACCGAGCCGCCCGGCTGGATGAGCGCCCGCACGCCCGCCGAAGCGGCTGCGTCCACCCCATCGCGGAACGGGAAAAATGCATCCGACGCGAGCGCTGCGCCGCGCAGATCGGCCTGCTGGTCCTGTGCTTTGAGCACCGCGATCCGCGAGCTGTCCACCCGGCTCATCTGGCCCGCGCCGATGCCGAGCGTGCGCCCATCGCGCGCGAGCACGATCGCATTGCTCTTCACGGACGCGCAGACGCGCCACGCGAAGCGCAGGTCCTCACGCTCCGGCGGCTCGGGCGCGCGCCGTGTCACCACCCGCCAGGCGGTCTCGGGGAACGTGTACTGCATGCGTGACTGGAGCAGGAACCCGCCGCGCACCCGCTTGTAGTCCAGCTCGGTCGCAGCCGCAGGCGCGACCGGCAGCTCGATCAGGCGCAGGTTCTTCTTCCGCCGCAGCTCGACAAGCGCCTCCTCGGTGAAGGCCGGTGCCACCACGATCTCCAGGAACGTGCTCGCGAGCTCGGTCGCGACCGCCCCTGCCACGGTCCGGTTGAACGCGACGATCCCGCCGAACGCTGATACCGGGTCGGCGGCCAGGGCGCGCCGGTACGCCTCCACCGCGGTATCCGCGAGCGCCACGCCGCACGGAGTGGTGTGCTTGACGATCACCGACGCCGTGCGCGTATCCTCGTGCCACGCCGAGACCGCTGCCACCGCAGCCTCGACATCGAGCAGGTTGTTGAAGGAAAGCTCCTTGCCGTGCAGCTGGCGCAGGGCCGGCATGCCATCGGGCGGTGCCGGGTCATCGGCATAGAACGCGGCCGGCTGGTCCGGGTTCTCGCCGTAGCGGAGCGCCTGCACCCGGCGCAGGCGGAGCGTGAGCGAGTCCGGGAACAGCGGGTCGTTCGCGCTCCCGGCCGCCGCGAAATAGCTCGCGATCGCAGCGTCGTAGGCTCCCGTGTGCGCGAAGACCTTCGCGGCCAGCTCGCGACGCAGCGCGACATCGGTCGCGCCGTCCTGCACTGCCTGCAGCACGCGCGGGTAATCGCCGGGGTCGACGACCACGATCACGTGGCCGTGGTTCTTGGCGGCGGAGCGCAGCATGGTGGGTCCGCCGATGTCCACCTGCTCCATCGCGTCCGTAATGCTGGCGCGCGCGGCCACGGCCTCGTGGAAGGGATACAAGTTAACGGCGACCAGGTCGATGAGCTCGTATCCCTGCGCGCGCAGCGCCGCGAGGTCGTCGGGTACTTCACGGCGCGCCAGGATACCGGCATGCACGGCGGGGTGCAGCGTCTTCACGCGGCCGTGCATCATCTCGGGATGGGCGGTGACCTCGCTCACGTCGGTGACCGGAACGCCCGCGGCGCGCAGCGCGCGGGCGGTGCCTCCGGTGGAGAGGATCTGCCAGCCGGCGGCGTCGAGCCCGCGGGCGAAGTCGAGGATGCCGGTCTTGTCGGATACGCTGAGCAGTGCGCGGGGCATGGGCTCTATTCGGAGTCGGGAATGCGGATCACGTGGAGCAGCTCGGCGGTGCCCGGGGCGGGGTCGTCGCTCAGGTGAAACGCCGCGCTCTCGGGCGCGGGCACGCCGTGGCTGCCGAGCGCGAGCGCCGCGACGACCAGCGGGTAGAGGCGATGTTCGACCGCGAGCACGCGCGCGGCCAGCGTGGCGGGGGTGTCGTGCGGCAGCACCGGCACCGGCCACTGCGCCAGGATGGCGCCCTCATCGTAGCGCTCGTTCACGAAGTGCACGGTCGGGCCGCTCACGCGTGTGCCGCTCGCGAGCACCGCGGCGTGCACCCGCTCACCGTACATCCCCGGGCCGCCGAACGCGGGCAGCAGCGCCGGGTGTATGTTGACGATGCGGCCGGGGTAGCGGCGCACGACCGCGGCCGGCAGCAGCCGCAGGTAGCCGGCCAGCGCGATCAGTCCGACGGCGTGCTCCTCGAGCCGCGCGAGCGTTTCGTCGGCGACCTCCCCTTCGGCGCGGCCGCGCACCGGCACGACGTGCGCCGGTACGCCCGCGGCACGCGCCCGCTCGAGGGCACCGGCGTCGTCCCGATCGCTCAGCACGAGCGCCACGCGTGCCGGGGAGTCGTCGGTGATGTTGAACGCATCGAGCAACGCCTGCAGGTTGCTGCCGCCCCCGGAGGCGAGGACCGCTATCCGTACGCTCATGCTTCCCTGCCGTGACGCGCCACGGCGGCCAGCACGAAGCTCATGCGAAGCCGCTGCCGCCGTAGTGCGGGATCAGGAACGGGTTCGTCGTCGCTTCGTGCGCCACGGTACTGGCGGGGCCGTGTCCCGAGTAGAGCACGGTTTCCGGCGGCAGCGAGAGCAGCTCCTGGCGGATCGCGCGGATCAGCTGCTGGAAATTGCCGCCCGGCAGGTCGCTGCGGCCGATCGATCCCTGAAACACGGTGTCGCCCACGAACGCCACCGCCGCGTCCGCGCAATGGAAGATCACGTGCCCCGGGGAATGGCCCGG
>DATHVV010000214.1:0-13727 GCA_035461105.1 Longimicrobiales bacterium
AGCTCCGAGAACGGATCGAAGTACTGCACCCTGGTGGGCGCCATGATCAGCGCCATGGCGGGGGGGCGGGTACCGGGATCCGAGATGAGCCCGACGTAGGAGGCGAACTCGAGCAGCTCGACGCGGGCGTCGATGCCGACCCGGCGCAGCTGCGCCTGGATCACCACCAGCGGCTCCTGGAACGACTGGGGCGCCACCAGCCGGAAGCTGAGCGGCCGGCCCCGGGCGTCCACGCGGATGCCGTCGCGCGCGCCCAGGCGCCAGCCCGCGCTGTCGAGCAGCGCCGCGGCCAGCGCCGGGTCGGAATCGTGCTGGTTCAGCGCGGCGTCGCGATACGGATTGTCGAGCGGCAGGAAATTCGCCGCGGGCGACGCGACCGAGGACAGCACCCCGGCGATCTCGGCGCGGTCGAGCGCGGCCGATACCGCCCGCCGCACGCGCGCATCCGTGAACGGGGGCTGGTCGTTGCGCAACGGCAGCATCTGCACGCTGTACGGGCCGACGGGGATGGCCTCGAGCCGCGCCTCGGCGCGCACCACGTCGGCGGCAGAGGCGCCCAGCACGCAGGCATGCACGCTGCCCGTGCCGAGCTCGACGAGCTGCGTCGAGCGCTCCGGCACGGTGCGCAGCACGATGCGCCCCAGCGGCGGCGTGCCCAGCCCGGCCGGGAAGGCGTCCCAGCGCTCCAGCACCAGGTCGCCGGTCTGCCGCCGCCCGGTGAAGCGGAAGGGCCCGCTGCCCACCGGCACGCGGTGGTACTCCGCCTGGGCGAACTGCGCCACCGGTACGTCGGCGAGCACGTGCCGCGGCAGGATCGGCAGGGCGACGAACGCCTCCATGCTGCCGGATGTCGGACGCGCGAACTCCACGCTGACGGTCCGCGCGTCGGGTGCCGTCGCCTCCTGCAGGTCCAGGAAATCCTCACCGCTCCAGTAGGCGTAGGCGGTATCGGCGGCCGCCGTGAGCGTCCAGGCCACGTCGGCGGCCGTGAGCGACGTGCCATCGTGCCAGACGACGTCGTCGCGAATCGTGATCGTGACGCGCCGATGGTCCGCGTCCCAGCTCCAGCTCTCCGCCAGCCACGGACCGATCTCGCCCCGTTCGTCGAAGCGGACCAGCGGCGTGAAGAGCACCGGAACCAGGTCCGCGGCCGCCTGGTCCGGCGAGATGAACGCGTTGAGGCCGGCCGGCTCCGCGCCGAGGCAGATCACCGCGGTGGCGTCGGTCGCGGCGCCACCACCGCCATCACCACCGCAGCCGCTGGCGAGGATGGCGAGAGCCAGCGCGGTGAGATAGCGCGCGCGCGACCGCGTCGCCTCGATCATGGGGAGACCTCCGAGAACAGCCGTGGTGGTCATGCGCTGAGGGATGCAGCCACGGGAGCGCCGCCCAGCGCCTCGATCAGCGCGGTGGCCGCCGCTTCCTGCGGCCGCGCTCCGAGCTGCGCGAAGCGCTCGCGCGCAGCCAGCGCGAGCTCGAGCGCCCGATCGGGAAATGCATCACGCAGCAGCATGGCCTTCTCCAGGCGGTACACGGCGCCGAAATACGGATCGCGCGCCTCGCCCGCGCTCTGCAGCCGATCGATCATCCCCAGTGCACCATCCAGCTCGCCGACGGCCGCCGACAGACGCGCGCTGAACAGCAGCATCGCCTCGCCGCTCTCGCTCAGCGTTTCGCTCTCGTCGTCGATGAGCTCGCGCGCGGCCCGCTCCGCCGCCTGCGCGCCGGCGAGGTCGCCCAGGCGAAGGCGTGCGGTGCCGATGCCGCAGTGCGCCGTGATCTGCTCGCCCGCATATCCCGTCTGGATCGCGCGCGCCAGGTGCTCGCGCCAGGTGTCCTCCGCCGCTTTCCACTCGCCGCGCGATTCGTTCAGCTCCGCCAGGTTCTGCAGCGGGGACAGGGCGCGCACCGGAGCATCCAGCCGCTCCGCGATGCGAATCGCCTGGTGCAGCATGCCCTCGGCGGCATCGTAGTCCCCGAGCACGCGCAGCAGGAACCCGAGGTTGGTGCGCACCGCGCAGGACCGGGCGGGGTCCACCAGCTCGTCGAAGATGCGCAGCGTGGCGGTGAATGCCTCGGCGGCGGCGGCGAACTGGCCGAGGAAGATGCGCGCGAGCGCGATGTTGTTGTGGCAGCTCGCCTCGTTGCCCCGGTCGCCGAGTGCTCGGTAGCCGGACGCGGCCACCTCGAGGATGCCCATGCCGCGCTCGGGCTCGCCCCCGAACACGAGGCTCATCCCGAACATGTGCAGGCTGCGCGCGATCAGCGCGGGGTCCTGCTCCTGCTCGGCCAGCGCCAGCGCCTGTTCGGCCAGCTCCACGTCCATCGACTCGCTCGTGCCCGGCAGGTCGATCAGGTGCCACAGGATGCGGCACTCCTCCGCGCGCGCGCCGATCCGGCACGCTTCCTCGCGCAGGGCGCTGAACGCGTCCATCAGCTCGCTGATCGGCCGCACCCCCTGGTCGCGTTCGGCGAGCAGCGCGCGGTGCCGCAGCTCCAGCGAGCGGGCCGGCTCCTGCGCGGCATCGGTACGCTCCAGTGCCTCGCGGAACGCGTCCACGGCCTCCGCGTAGCGTGCGATCGAGAGCAGCTCCTCGCCGAGGCGCTGGTAGGCCACCGACTGGCGCGGCGGATCCGGGGCGTTGCGCAGCGCGCGCTGGATCTGCTCGAGCGCGTCCCAGCGCGCATACAGCCGGCTCGCCTTCTCCGCCGCCACCAGCGCGTACTCGAAGGCCTTCTCGCCGAGCCGCCCCTCCTCGGCGTGCACGGCCAGGCGTCCGGCCACGCCGCCGCGGTCCTTCTGGTACAGTTCCTCCAGGATCTGCGCCATCTTGCGGTGCAGCAGGATGCGGCGCTTGCCCTGCAGACCGCGGTGCAGCACGTCGTGGATCAGCGCATGTGCGAACGTGTACACGCTCGCCATGTCGCCGTTCGGCAGGTCACGCGTCTCGCGCAGCACGATCAGCCGGTGCAGCCGCGCGATCGGCTCCAGGCTCTCCTCCAGCTCCAGCTCGTCCGTCTCGAGCAGCTGCGCCAGCGTCACCGAGTCGAACTCGGCGCCCCCGACGCTGGCATACTCCAGGATGCGCCGCGTCTCCTCGTCGAGCCGGTCCAGGCGCTTCTCGATCGTGCTCTCCGCGGATCGCGGGATCTCGATCTCCTGCGGCACGCGTACCAGCTCCAGCTCGCCCTGCTTGTCGCGCGTGAAGCCCTGCGCCACCAGCCACGCGAGCAGCTCCTCGAAGAACAGCGCGTTGCTGCCGGCGCGCTTCTGCAGCCAGTCGAAGAGCTGCGGACTCGGCACCGCGCCGGCCCGGTCCACGATCAGGTCCGCGAGCGCGTCGCTCGCCAGCGGCTTGAGCGGCACCTCCTCCGCGACCTGGTAGCGCTGCAGCTCCTGCTTCGCATCGCGCATCGGATGCTTGCCGGTGTCCACCTCCGTCGGGCGGTAGGACCCCAGGATCATGATGCGCCGGTCGCCGACCCGCCGGCCGATGTGCGTGAGCAGCGATACGGTCGCGCGGTCGGCCCAGTGCAGGTCGTCCAGGAACAGCACGACCGGAGCTTCCGCCGAGGCCCCGAAGAACAGCTCGGTGTACTGGAAGAAGAGCGCTTCCTCGCTCGGCGCCGTCGCCCCACCGCCGCTGCCGAACGACTGCTTCAGCTCGGACGCCGTCGCCAGCGATGCCGCGATCACCTCGCCCGCGACCGGGATCGCCGCCACCCAGAACGGCGCGATCTGCTTCGCCAGCTCCTTGAACGTGCGCTTCTTGCCGGGCCGGTCCTGCGTGAGGAAGCGGAAGGTCTCGACGAACGGCTGATAGGGCTCGCCCGCACCGTACTGCTCGGAGCAGCCGGCACGGACCACGAGAGCGTCGGGGTGCGCCTCGGCGACTTCGTCCAGGAAACGGCCGATCAGGGTGCTCTTCCCCGCCCCCGGCTCCGCCGACAGAAACACGATGTTGCCGTTGCCGGCGAGCGCGCGTTGCCATCGCTCGTGCAGCAGCGCCAGTTCCTGAACGCGTCCAACGAACTTCGCCATTACTTGCCTTGCTGCGGTGCTGCAATGAACCGGAGCCCGCCCCTCGTGGAGCGGGCTCCGGTTTGTCGTTCCATCGATCGACTCAGCTGGTCGGGACCAGCCGCCCGTCCGTGTTCAGCTGCAGGTCGCAGTTCTTGTTGTGGACGTCGAACGGCAGCCCGGCAGCGGTCAGATCGGCACGCGACGTGTCGAAGTTGTCGTTGCCCAGGCCCATCGTGCCAAAGGTCTTCGCACTCCACGTAGCCGACGCCAACGGCGGCAGCCGGTAGAGCTGGAATACTAGGGTGAACTCCTTGGTGGTTGCATCCCGCGAGCAGAAGCCGTTGTATGCGACGCCCGGCAGCAGGCCGCTTCCCGACCAGGCGGTCACCGTACACGCGGCATCCGTGACCTGGAACGCCGCCCGCACCGTGTACTGCCCGTTCAAGTCCGTGGCGCGATACGTGAACGTCGTCTCGCCCGTGCCCCCGCTTCCGTTCCACTGGCCCAGCAGCTTGAGCAGCAGCGTGGTCGGGACCGCGTCCAGGCTGGAGCTTACGAGGCCGCCAGGGGTGATTACTTCCCCGAGCGTGAGCCCGATGCCGTAGTACGAGGACTGCATGTCCACGGCCGCGCTTCCGGCCGGCTCATTGAGATCCGTCGCCTCGTCCACCCGGCAGATGCCGGGCTCGAGGACCATGCTGCCGCCGTCCGAGAACGCCTCGAACGTGCCGAACAGCGCGGCGCCGTCGAGCTCGCCGACGGCCTCGATCAGGATCGGCCCCGGGCCGACCGCGAGTCCCGTGGGCGGCTTGCCAGAGGCGCCCGTCTCGGTCATGGCGTAGGTGAACGCGGCGCCGTGCGAGACACCCGATGCGCACTCGGTCTGGTTGAGGAACGGCAGCGCGTCGCAGTAAAAATCGACCGCGTCCGCGTCGAAGGTGCCGGTCTGGAATGCGGCGCCGGACAGCGCGGCGACGACGATACCGGAGATGTCGTTGCCGTTGAGGTCCTTGAAGTGCGGAAACAGGATCGCGTTGGCCTTCGGCAGCGTCACAGAGAAGCTCTTCGTCTGGGCCATCTGGCACGGATTGTCCGCGACATAGAGCATGTTGGCCCACGAGAAGCCGAACGCCTGATTGCACTTCGCGCCGCCCACGATCATCGGAGCGTTGCGTGTCCCGGTGGGATCCCACTTCAGATCGAGCGTGCTCGTCGGCGGGGGCGGGATGATCTCGAGCTTCGGCGCCTGGTCGTTCACTTCGGTGCGCACGGTGAAGAACCGGACACCGGTCGCGGGCAGGTTGCGGAACTCGATGACGCCCGAGCTGTTCGTCGTACCCCAGCAGCGGTTACCACCCTCGACGCCGGGATCTACTGCGGTGACCACGGCGCCGACAGCGGCCTTCTTGTCCGACCCCTTGACGGTAACCTTCACCGTGGCGCCCGCATCATCGGAGCATTCCACGAAGCCGGCGTTCGGGAACAGTGTGGCGGCCAGCTCGAATCCACCGCCACCCATCGGCTCAGTCGGTTGCGGCTGGTCACAGGCGGAAATCGTCACGCTCAACGCAAGCAGCGATACGAGTACGGCGGGCACGCGGGGAAATCGCGCCATGGAGGTCTCCGGGGAATAGAGTGGTGGCCGCTCGACCGGTAGCCGGTGGCTGTGCCTGGTAGTCGACTGCTATGGGAACGTGGGCTGACCGCGGCCCTCTCTTGACTCGGGCCTGAACGAGTATCGTGTACCCGAGGGTAGGAATAATGAGTTTTCGTATTCCTCCGGTCAAGGAAAAAATGTAGGGTGAATTTACCTATGCAGGTGTGCGAAATCGTTTAGTAGTCGGAACGTAACTGCGTCGATGCCGCCAGCGCGCTGCGGACCTGGTGGCGCCGGGCATCGTCGGCGAGGGCGGCCCAGCCGGCCGCGACGGACGCGGATGGGAAGGCATAGACGTCCACCAGGTCGCCCTCCTCCTGGACGGTGTCGCGCAGGGCAATGAGGCGTCGTCGGAGCAGCGGCGCGAGCAGGTCCTCGAGCTTGAGCTCGTCCCAGCCGAGTACGCGAGTGAGCTGGCTGACGCGGAAGACGGGGCCGCAGAGGGCGGCGGCGGTGAGCAGCTGGCGCTCGGCGGGGGATACGTCGGAAAGCGAAGCTGCGGCGACAGATACGAGCGCGGCCGGGGGCCGTTCCGCCCAGTTCCAGCGCTTGCCCTCCCGGGTCAGGAAGCCGTCGCGCTCGAGCGCGCCCAGCGCATCCCAGAGCTCGGTGGGAGTGGCGGGTGCCGACTCCTCGAGCCAGGCGCGCCAGGCCGGGGTCAGGGGAGTGCCGGCGGCCTGTTCGGCGGCGCGGGCGGCCATTTCGGGCGTGAGGCGCGGGATCTCGATGAGACGGCCCAGGCGCAGCCGCTCGGCCTCGTGGACCAGGTCCCGGACGGGTCCGGGCAGCTTGCCGCCGGCCGAGAGGCTGGTGCCGAGGAAGAGGGTGCGGGTTCCGGCCAGGCGCTGGACGAGCGCGAAGGCGCCGGCCAGCTCGTCGGCGTCGCTGCCCTCCAGGTTCTCCAGCAGGATGATGCGCGGGTCGTTGCCGCCGAACGTGAGGAGCAGGCGGACCTGGTCGATGGTCGAGCCGGTGCCGGCCGGCGCGCTCTGCGAGTCCTGCGTTTTCCGCAGCGTCTGCACGGTTTCGACGATGGCCGCCAGGATGTTGCCGACCACGGGCACGAGCGGACCCACCCACTCCTTTGCGGAACGCCCCAGGGCCGCGCCGACGCGGCGGCGGGCGGTGAAATGGAAGGCGAGCTGCTTGAAGGCGGGCTGCGCGGGATCGGCCGCGTCGCCGATGGCGCTGCGCAGCCGCCGGTACCGCTTGCGCGCGAGCGTGACGAAGCGGCGTCCGAGCGCGGCCCGCCCGGATCCGTCGGGCCCGTGCAGCACGACGAACTGCCCGTGACCCTGGAGCACGGCGTCGAGCGCCGCGTCGAGGGCGGCCAGCACCTCCTCTCGGCCGACGAACGGCCGGGCTCCGCTCCACTCGCCCGGTACCGGCGCCGGCTTCTTCATGAGGAGCGTGCGGACATGCAGAACCGCCTTCCGGTGGACGCGTGCCGCTGAACCGGATCGAGCACGCCTGAGCTATGTGGGAAGCACGACGATGGAGCGGGCGACACGGTCGCCTCGGATCCAGGCCGCCCAATACTGACCCCGGCATGGATCATGTCAAGCATGGTGCGGCCCGGTCCCGCCGCTCGGTGCTGCGGGCGCGACGCCCTAGATTCACCCGTCGCCGCCCCGTCACCGCGGTTGCAGGGGCCACCCCCCGACGAGCGGCCGTCGAATCATCGCCACCGACCACGCCACCGGACCGAGAACCCATGACCACTGCACCGCCGGCCCCGCTTCGGAAGCGGCTCTACGAGATCATCTTCGAGGCGGATACGCCCGCCGGCCGGGCCTTCGACATCGCCCTGATCATCGTGATCCTCGCCAGCGTCGCGGTGGTCATGGCGGACAGCGTCGGCTCCGTGCGCGCCACCCACGGAAAGCTGCTGCTCGCGCTCGAGTGGGGATTCACCCTGCTCTTCACCGCCGAGTATCTGCTCCGCCTGTGGGTCGTGCAGCGGCCGCTCCGCTACGCCCGCAGCTTCTTCGGCATCGTCGACCTGCTCGCCGTACTGCCCAGCTACCTGATGCTGCTCTTCGCCGGCGGACGGTTCCTGCTCGTGGTCCGCATCGTCCGCGTGCTGCGCGTGTTCCGCGTGCTCAAGCTCACCCGGTTCGTCGGCGAGGGCGCCGCCCTGAGCGCCGCCCTCCGCGCGAGCCGCCACAAGATCGGCATCTTCCTGGTCGCCGTCCTGTCCCTGGTCGTGGTCATCGGTGCCCTCATGTACCTGATCGAAGGCCCGGCCGCCGGCTTCACCAGCATGCCGCGCGGCGTCTACTGGGCCATCGTAACACTCACCACCGTCGGCTACGGTGACATTGCCCCGCTCACGCCCCAGGGCCAGGCGCTCGCCGCCTGCGTCATGATCCTGGGGTACGGCATCATCGCCGTACCCACCGGCATCGTCACCGTCGAGCTCGGCAACGTCGCCCGCGCCGGTACGCCCACGACGCAGGTCTGCCCCCGCTGTCTGTTCGAAGGGCACGCCTCCGACGCGGTCTTCTGCCGGCGCTGCGGGGCACAGCTCTAGCGCAGGCCATGCGTGGTCGCAGGCAGCGCTCGTGTGACCCGACTGTGCCGGGTATCCTCGCGGAAAGCAGTAGCGGAACGCGCGCGCGGGCTTTTCCACAGCCGGGTGTGGACAAGTCCCGAAAAACTGTGGAAAGCCTGTGGAGAAATTGCCAAAAATTGTGAATTCGAATCGTTACAATCGGGCAGGTGGCGGCGGACTCCCGAGTTGCGCAGCGCGGCACGCATCGGCTTTCGGCAGGAACCGCGGGTGTTCGCGTAACATGTTGTAACTCAATGCGCTCTGGGGCGAGTCGGAGGGCTTGACGGGGAGCGCACGAGGGTTTATCCTTGAGTCAGATGTCAGCGGCCGGCGGCAAACACGGAAGCTGACGTCGCTTTCCAAAAGGACGCTTTTGGAAGGCCGCTCACCGGCGATTCGGAAGCCGGAGAGCCGACTGCGAGGTGACTGGCCGCAGTCGGAAGCCCCAGGGCCAAGGGGCCATCGGAACGCGGGCCGCGCGATCCGATTAGAAGGAAGGCCGCAATCCGGCGCGTCGCAAGACGCGCAACCGACGGATCGGACTTTCGCCAGTGTACAGAAGCCCCCGGCACCGGATTCGTCCGAGGCCGGGGGTTTCTGCATCGGCTAGCGTTTCACGACGCTCAAGGTGAGCGCGGACGGGTACCGCCGGGAATGGTGCACGACGTTGCGTGCGACCACGCCCGCGGTCTCGTCGTAGTTGTTGCCGCCGGTGTTCAGGTTGCGGTCGAAGCGCGGGAAGTTGCTGCTGGAGACCTCGATGCGGATGCGATGCCCGGGCGCGAAGTAGTTGCTCGTCTGCATGGGTCCGAGCACGACGCGAACCACTTCATCCTGCTCCATCCAGACGGTGCGATCGTAGCCCTCGCGGTAGCGCATGCGCTGGATCGTCTCATCCAGGTTCCAGGCGCGGCCATCGGCAGCCACGTCGATGAGCTTGACGGTGAAGTCGGTGTCCTTCGCATCCGATGACACGTAGAGCACGAGCTCGACGGGGCCGCTGACCTCGACGCCCTGCGCGAGCGGCTCGGTGCTGTAGACCAGGATGTCCGGTCGCAGCTCCTGCGCGCGCTGGTCGAAGGAGCCACCCTGCACGGCGTTGCCCGTGCAGCACACGTTGCCGCCGTACGAGGGCACCGGGTCCGCGGGATCGTAGGTGAAGCGGTCGGGGTGGTCGCTCGCGGGAGCACGCGCCGCCAGCACGCCGTCACCATTCAGCGTGTTGGCGTTGCCGCCGCTCGCGAGGAAATACGTGACCGGCGCCGCGCCGCGCGGCGGCCAGCTGTCCGAGGACTGCCAGACGTTGCGGCCCATGGTGAAGTAGCGCACTCTCGGCAGCGTATCGAGCAATCCGTTCGCCTCGCCCTTCAGCAGCAGGTCGAACCAGGCGCCCATCAGCGCGTCGTAGTCGAGGCGCGCATCGCCCATGCTGCGCTCGCCCACGATCGTGTTCTCGGTGGCGCGCGTGTAGGCGCAGTGCAGCACGGGCGCGATCACGGCGTACTGCCGGCCGGCGACGTCCGGTGCGGCACGCTCCCGCACGTGACTGAACAGCTCGAGGTTGGGCGCGGTCGAGACATCGTACCACGACATGAACCAGAGCGCCGGCACATGGAACGGCATGTCGTCGTGGTAGAGGCCGCCGCGGTACCATGCGGAGTCGTCGGGCGTGCGCTGGATCATGCGGCCGCCGGTGGGGACGGGCATCGAGTCGGCGAAGATGCCGCGCGGCCCATCGAGGGCGCGGAAGATGTCCTGCACCGGCAGGTGGCGGAGTGCCTGCGACCAGTCGACCGCGGGCAGCTGCGGTGCCAGGTCGAACGCTTTCGCCGCCCGCACCAGGTCCTCCTGCGGCGTGTTCGGCGGGAACGTCGGCCGCACCTGGTTCTGCTGGCCGTAGAGCCACGCGATGAAGAGCATCTGCACCGCGCCGCCGCGATACCAGTTGCCCTGCTCGTAGAAACGGCCGACCCGGCCGACGCCGGCCCCGAAGCCCTGCGCGATCATGGCGCCGAACGCGGGATTGCCGAGCGCGGCGACGCCCATCTGCCACTCCGCGGTGGAGGAGCAGCCCATGGCACCCACTTTCCCGTTGGACCAGGGCTGCGCCGCGATCCAGGAGATCGCATCGTCGCCATCGGTGCGGGGCGGCCCCAGGATGTCCCAGTTGCCCTCCGAGAAGAAGTGGCCGCGCTCGTTCTGCTCGACGTACGCGTAGCCGGCGCGGACTGCGCTCAGGACGCGGCTCATGTCGCGCGGCGCCCGGTTGCGCACGTCCCAGTGGTTGAAGTTGTAGGGCGTCTTCGAGAGGATCGTCGGTACCGGCCCGGCAGCATCGCGCGGGCGGTAGATGTCGGTGGCGAGCCGGATGCCGTCCCGCATCGGCATCATGAGCTTGCGCTCGACGATGGCGATCTCCTGCAGCTCGTTCTCGAGCTGCCAGCGGCGCGCCACCAGGCCGCTGTCGGGAGGCGCGGGCTGGGCGAACACGCGCGGAGCGGCGCTCGCGAGTGCGGCCGTGGTGAGCAGCGCGGCGAGCGATCCGCGCAGCAGGGGCAGCGTGAGCGGGGCGCGTGCAAGGGCACGGTACCCGCGGCGCGGCAGGACGTGGGACCAGGGACGCATCGGCGCGCTCCATCACATCGTCGCAGGGTGGACTGAGCGCGCGCCCCGCAGACCGGGGCGCGCGCTCAGGGCTCAGCTCTTCCGGGACGTCTTCGCGAAGAACGGGGTCAGGTTCTGCTCGACCTTCGCGCTGTCGCAGCGCGGGCAGCGCACCTCGTGCGGTGCGACGTGCTCATCGATGTGCTCGGTGCGGGTCCAGACTTCGTGGCAGTCCAGGCAGCGATACTCGTAGATCGGCATGAGCGCCTCCTCGGGGAAACGCGAACGGCGGGCAGCATCCGCCGGCCGCATCGGCCAGTGTGCTCATCGTCCATCATACCGCCGTCGTCCGCTGGGGACCATGCCTCGCCCCGCCCGTTCACGCGCCGGGGAGTGGTGCGCGGCCGCGCCCACCGAAGACCCTTGCTTTTTCGACTCCATATTAAAAACTTGAACGATGATTAAAGACGCAGGGGAGATTTCGACGGCGCCGGGGCCAGCGCGCTCCGAGCACGTCCAGGCGAAGCGGGACAGGCGGCGACGGCAGATTCTGCAGGCGGCGCTGGAGGCGGTGCGCGAGCGGGGCTACCACGCGACGACGCTGGACGACATCGCCGAGCGGCTGGGGATCAGGAAGACGGCGCTGTACCACTACTTCCCGGACAAGGACGCGATCCTCTACGAGTGCCATCGCGGCTCGCTGGCGGAGCTGGACCGCTTGATCGAGGAGTCAGCGCTCTGTTGTAGCGGGCCGGTCGAGAGGCTGGAGTACCTGGTGCGCGAGCACGTACGGGTGATGACGGAGACGCTGGCGGGCTCGCCGCTGGCGTTCGAGGTGCCGGCGCTGAGCGGGGCGCGGCGCGCGGAGATCGTGGCGGGGCGCGACCGGTACGAGAGGGTCCTGCGCGGGCTGATCGCCGAGGGCATTCGCGGGGGCCAGTTCCGCGAGCAGGACCCCAGGGTGGTGGTATTCGCGATCCTCGGCGCCATCAACTGGATTTCTCGTTGGTACCGTCCGGGCGGCCGTCTGAGCGCGCGGGCGCTGGGCGAGCAGTTCTCCCTCTATCTGGTGGGCGGGCTGCGCTGACGCGCAGGACGAATCTGCACCCCTGCGGCCATTGCATGCGCACCGCCGAATGTGCGGCGCGCTTCCTCCCCGGGAGCGGAGCTCGAAGTGGAAGCCATTCAGCTGATCGCGGCGGGGGCGCCGCTGGAGCTGCGCGAGGTGGGAGTGCCGGAGCCCGGCCCTGACGAGGTAGTGGTGCAGGTCGCGGGCTGCGGCGTCTGTCACACCGACATCGGCTTCTGGAAAGAGGGTGTCGCCACGCGCCGCGCGCTGCCGCTCACGCTCGGGCACGAGATCAGCGGCGTGGTTGCAGCCGCGGGCGCCCGGTACCGGCAGCTGCAGGACCGCGAGGTGATCGTGCCGGCCGTGATCCCCTGTGGTCAATGCGAGCTGTGCCGTGCCGGCCGGAGCAACATCTGCCGGTCACAGGTGATGCCGGGCAACGACCTGGACGGTGGTTTCGCGGAGTTCGTCCGGGTGCCGGGCCGCGGGTTATGCGTGGTCGAGGAGCGGGGCGGCTACGACCTGGCCGAGCTGTCGGTGATCGCCGACGCCGTGACGACGCCCTATCAGGCGGTGGTGCGCAGCGGGCTCGGCGCGGGCGACCTCGCGATCGTGGTGGGAGCCGGCGGCGTGGGCGGGTACTGCGTCCAGATCGCCGCGGCGCTCGGGGCGCGGGTGATCGCCATCGACGTGAACGCGGCCCGGCGCGATGCCGCGGCCGCGCACGGCGGCAGCCTGGTGCTGGATCCGACGGGCGTGGCTGCGAAGTCGCTGCGGCGGACCGTGAGCGCCGCGGCCGCGGACTGGGGTTGCGCCGCGCACAGCTGGAAGATCTACGAGTGTTCCGGCCATCCCGCCGGACAGGAAGCCGCGTACGGCCTGCTCACGTATGCCGCGACGCTCATGGTGATCGGTTTCACGATGGCGCGTACCGAGCTGCGGCTCAGCAACCTGATGGCCTTCGACGCCACCGTGCAGGGCACCTGGGGCTGTCGCCCGGAGCTGTATCCGGCGGCGCTGCAGCTGGTCACGGACGGCCGCGTCGCGCTCCGGCCGTTCATCCGGACGTACTCCCTCGGAGATGGCGTCGAGGTGCTGCGCCGCACCGCTGACCACGAGCTCGATCGGCGCGCGATCCTGGTACCGGGCGCGATCCCTCAGGAGGCGTGATGCTGAAGAGCCACACCCTGCTACCGGCGGTCCAGTTCCAGCACATCCGCTACGAGCTGCGGCCCGCGCGTGCGCCGGATGGTACGATGGCCGCCGGCCTGCACAATGCCTGGATCACGCTCGACAATCCGCGGCAGCACAACAGCTACACGACGGCTGCGGTCAAGGAGCTGATCCTGGCGTTCCGGCAGGCGAGCGCGGACCGATCGGTGGTCGCCTGCGTCTTCACCGCGGTCGGCGAGCGGGCCTTCTGCACCGGCGGGAATACGAAGGAATACGCCGAGTACTACGCCGGCAACCCGCCGGAGTACAAGCAGTACATGCGGCTGTTCAACGACATGATCGACGCCATTTTGCGCTGCGACAAGCCGGTCATCAACCGTGTGAACGGGCTGCGTATCGCGGGCGGTCAGGAGATTGGCATGGCGTGCGATTTCACGGTAGCCGCGGACACGGCGCGCTTCGGCCAGGCGGGTCCGCGGCACGGCTCCGCACCCGACGGCGGCGCGACCGACTTCCTGCCGCTGTACGTGGGCTTCGCGCGCGCCATGGAGAGCGCCGTGCTGTGCGACACGTGGAGCGCGCAACGCGCGCTGTTCTACGGCCTGGTCAACCGCATCGTGCCCGTCCTGCGCGTGGACGGCGAGTG
>DATHVV010000215.1:0-7494 GCA_035461105.1 Longimicrobiales bacterium
CTCGTGACGACGTTCCTTTATGGAGTCACTCCGGGGGACCCGCGCACCCTGCTGCTGTCCGCGGCGGTGCTGGCGGGGGTGGGACTGGCGGCGAGTGCGCTCCCGGCCTGGCGCGCCTCGCGCATCGAGCCGATGGCTGCCTTGCGGCAGGAGTAGCGCCGACGCCGCCGGCGCTGCGCGCGGTCATCGGCTATTGCGGGCGGAAGAGCGTCCTCGCGGCTGACCTCCGGTCTACCGAAGTGTCGATGTGTGGAGCGTTTCGGGCATTCGCCAGGACACGGCGAGCCCGGATCCGACCGTGAGGAGAGCCACCACGCCAATGGCCGAGCGCATACCGAACAGGTCGGCCAGGCCGCCGGCGAGGAGCGCGCCCACCGCGTAGCCGCTGTCACGCCACAGGCGATACACGCCGACCGCGGAACCGCGCCAGCGCGGATGCGCCACGTCACCGATCGACGCGAGCAGCGTCGGGTAGACCATCGCGGTACCGACGCCCAGGAGCGCGGCGGCGCCCAGCCACGACCAGAAACCACGCAGCGCCGCGATCCCGGCCAGCGCGACTCCCTGGAGGAGCATGCCGCCGACGATCAGCCACTTTCGGCCCCAGCGATCCGAGAGTGCCCCCGACCAGAGTTGCAGCAGACCCCACACGGCCGGGTAGGTGAAGCTGAGAATCCCGATCTGGCCGACATCCATTCCTCCGGCGGCAAAGAACAGGGGAAAGAGGCCCCACGCGAGACCGTCGTTCAGGTTGTTGAACATTCCTGCCTGGCTGGCGCTGGCGAGCACGGGATCGCGCCAGCTAGCGCGCGCGAATATCTCGCGCGTCGACGGATCCTCGGTGTGGCCGACGGCGTGCGGCTGCGCCCGGAGCTGCTTCGCCTCGAGGCTCGCATGGTCCCGGGTTTCGCGAACGAACAGCAGAGAGAGGCCGAGGCCCGCGGCAGCGAAGGCGATCCCGAGGTAGAAGGGCTCGGGGCGAAGCCCGTATGCCTGGGCCACGTAGCCGGTCCCGAACGCGGAGAGCGCCACCGCGAGGTAACCGGCAGACTCGTTCAGGCCCATGGCCAGGCCGCGCTGATGGGGGCCGACCAGGTCGATCTTCATGATGACCGTGGTGGACCACGCCAGCCCCTGATTGATGCCCAGCAATACGTTCGCGAATACGATCCAGGACCAGGTCGGCGCCCAGATGACCAGGAATGGAACGGGGATGGCGAAAAGCCACCCGGCGACCAGGGCGCGCTTTCGTCCGTAACGATCGCCGAGCTGACCGGCGAAGACGTTCGTGAGCGCCTTCACCGCGCCGAACGTCGCGACGAACGAGAGCGCCGCCGTCTTGCTCGCCAGCCCGAACTCCACCTCCGCGAGAAGGGGCAGTACCGTTCGCTCGAGACCCACCATCGCGCCGACGAAGGCATTCACGAGGACGAGCAGCGAGAATTGCCGCCAGTTCGCTTTCAGCCCCAGCGCGATCGTCGGCGCCGGCTCGTGACGGGTCGAGGTGGCCACGCGCGACGCTCAGCGTGTGGCAACGAGGCCGCAGCCGAGGT
Organism: Longimicrobiales bacterium; assembly: GCA_035461105.1. Taxonomy (GTDB): domain Bacteria; phylum Gemmatimonadota; class Gemmatimonadetes; order Longimicrobiales; family RSA9; genus VEPF01. The sequence continues at coordinate 1,554 of DATHVV010000215.1, forward strand.
TCTCCGCGCGAATCTCTCGCGCACGCTCAGGTCGGGGCGGTATCTCGCGCAGCATCAACGCAACGAACTCCGCCTCGTCGCGTATCGAGAACGCACGATTGAACCGGCGCTCGAAGCCTATCGTCGATGACGCCTTGCCACTCAGGCCGCGACCGCAAACCGAGCCCGCAAACGCCCCGGGCAGGATCTCCAGATAGTCGGGCAGCGCGCGCAGGCGCTCCGCGCTCCGGAACAGGGCACGGGCACCCTCTTCCGCGCTGGTAGCAAGCTCCGTGCGGCCCATGTCCCCGACCATGAGCGTGTGTCCGGTGAGCACGAACCATGGCTCCGGGCCGCGGGTCGCATCGCTCACCACCAGCGAGATGTGCTCCGGTGTGTGGCCGGGCGTGTGGATCACGCGCGCCGCGACGTTCCCGAGCCCGAGCACTGCACCGTCCTCGACTCCACGGAAAGGAACCGCCGCCTCGGAATCCGAGAAGAGCACGTAGTCCGCACCAGCCGCTTCCGCGAGGCGTCGCCCGCCGGAGATGTGATCCGCATGCACATGCGTGTCGATCACATACCGAATCGGCAGCCCCAGCACCTCCGAATCGGTCAGGTACCGCTCGATCTCTTCGGTCGGATCGACCACGGCCCCCATCGCCTTGCCACCACAACCGAACAGGTACGATGCGCTCACCACGGGGCTCGTATCGAGATACTGTCGCAGGATCATGGCACGACTCCGCTCTTTCGGGTTCGGCTTTCCTCGACAACGACCGGATGGCCTTCGCGCCGCCATTCCGGGACGCCGCTTTCCATCCGCTGGGCGCGGTAGCCGTGCCGATGCAGCATCGCCACCGCCTCGGCCGCCAGCACGCAGAATGGACCGCGGCAGTACGCGACCACCGGCCGGTCTCGAGGAATCTCCGAGAGCCGGCGCTCCAGCGCCTCGACCGGGATCGACACCGCACCCGGGATGTGCCCGGCGCGAAACTCATCAGGGGGACGCACGTCGAGCACGGTCACCTCGCCCGCATCCAGGCGACGCAACAGCTCCCCTGTGTCCACCCGCTCCATGAGCGATGGGCTCTCGAAGTAGATCCGAGCAATCTGGTCGACCTCGGCGAGGCGCTGCCGAGCGAGCAGCTGAAGGTCCCGGACGACGCGAACCACGGCCTCGTCGGCAAGGCGGTAGACCACGTACGGAGGCTCCTTGCGGGCTTCCACGAGGCGCGCCTCACGAAGCGCTCGCAGGTGCGCGCTCGCGTTTTTGATCCCGAGCCGTGCCTGTTCGGCGAGCTGTTCGACCGTCTTCTCCCCCTGCGACAGCAGGTCGAGAATTTCCAGGCGCGCCGGGCTGGCCAGCGCCTTCCCGATCCGTGAGAACTGGTCGTAGAGTTGGTCTTTGGGGTTTCGGGCCATGTTATCGTTCATTCTAAAGAATACTAGAATGAACCGTAATGCCTGGCCCTCCTGCCGTCAAGTCCGCCGTGGCTCCAGGCGGATCCGGGACGCCAGCGGCTCACCGGAGCTCGATCTCAAAGCAGCAGCGCGGACGCCCCCCGCGCTCGCAGCACTCGCGCACCGGGGCGCGCACGAGCTCGGACACGAAGCTCTCCATCGCCCGGCAGACGGACGCGCTGCCCGTGACCGCCGCCGCCAGCGGGCAGTCGTGCCCCCTGATCCGGAGCCCGCCCGCGTCCGCCTCGACTTCGGTCAGCGCGCCCAGCTCGTTCAGGAGGTCCGAGGCGACGTGTGCCCGCTCCGGGAGCGTCCCGGTGGGGGATGAGAAGCTCGTCGCCAGACCCCGGCCGACCTCGTGCATGAGCGCGGCGACCCGCGCGGACTCGAGACTGTCACTCATCGCCCGCAGCAGCGTGGCGACGAACGGTACGTAGGCGCTGCACATCAGCTCGTCCACGCCCGGCGCGAGCTCGTAGATCGCGGCTGGACGGTTCGTGCTCCGCGCCACGCCCGCCCGCTGCACGAAGCCCTGCCGCTCGAGCGCGCTCACGTGCACCCGGACCGCGCTCGCCGTGAGCTCCAGGCGCTCCCCCAGCTGGCTGATCGTCAGCGGCTCCCACCGCAACTGCTCGATGATCCGCCGGCGCGTCGCTCGCAAAATCCAGGTCCCCATCCATCGTCCTTTCTGACCTCGAATTGCCCTCGCCCGGTGCGGTATTTGCAACGCAAGATGATTGTTGCGTAAGCCCGTGCGGGCGCCCGTGCAAGGTACAGAGCCGAGCGCGGCAGCGCCCGCACTCCACCGGGCATGGGGGATCCATGAGTCACCTTCGCCTTTCCCAGCTCCTCGCCTGCTCCGTGCCACTGCTCCTCGCGGCGGGCTGTACCGGTCGCGTGGTGACCCCGGAGGAGGATCGCTCCTCGGCCGAGGGGCCAGCGTTCAACCAGGCAGGCGTGGACACGCGCCTGATCGCGGCTGGCCGCGAGATCTTCCGTTACGACGATTTCGGCGACTGGCGGTTCTGGACGGACACGGCCCGCCTCCACGAGCTCGTCGAGGGCGTGACGCCGGCCCAGGCGCTCGCGCTCGGGTTGAAGGTCGATGGCGATGCGGTGCCGCCGGCCGTCCTGGCGGCCGTGCTCGCGGATCCCGCGTTGCTCGACGATCCGGCCACCACGCGCGCGCTGCTGTCGCTGAATGCCGTGGTGGGGCTGACCGCGCAGGTGGAGGGCGACCACATCGTGCGCATGGGGACGACCTGCGCGTTCTGCCATTCGACGGTCGACAACTCGGTCACGACCGGCATCGGTCGCAGGCTGGACGGCTGGCCGAACCGGGACCTCGCGATCGGGACGATCCTGTCGCTGCTGCCGGGTCTGGCGGACATCGCTGCGAGCCTCGGGGTCTCGACCGAGGCGTTGCGCGCGGAATTCGAGTCCTGGGGTCCGGGCTTCTACGATGCGCGCGTGAATCTCGACGGACAGCTGGCCGCGCCGCCGGTCGTGCTGCCGCCGGCGTACGGGCTGCGCGGCGTCGGTCCGGAGACCTACACGGGCGAGGGTCCCATCTCGTACTGGAACGCGTACGTGGCGGTGACGCAGATGCACGGGAAGGGCTCGTTCTCCGATCCGAAGCTCGGTGTCAGCATATCGGTTCCCCGGTCGGAGGACGAGGTGACGAGCAAGCTCCCGGCACTGCGCGCGTACCAGTTCTCGCTGCCGACGCCGCCGCCGCCAGCCGGCAGCTTCGATGCCGCGGCGGCCGCCAGGGGTAGGGTGGTGTTCAGGGGAGCCGGCACCTGCAGCCGCTGTCATGCGGGTCCGACCTTCACGGATCACGGCAACCTGCACGCGCCGGAAGAGACCGGCATGGAAGCGACCTGGGCGCAGCGGAGCACCACCGGGAAGTACCGCACGACACCGCTGCGGGGGCTCTGGCAGCACCCGCCCTATTTCCACGATGGCAGTGCCGAAACGCTCGAGGCGGTGGTCGATCACTACGACGGCGTGCTGAGCCTGGATCTCACGGCGCAGCAGAAGGCGGATCTCGTGCAGTACCTGAGGACGCTGTAACGATCGGGCTCGGCTCGTCTTCTCCGTGAGAGAGGATCGCGGCACCGCCGCGGCCGAGCATGACCGCAGCAGCACCAGCGACCGGCGTGGCCGGGCACAGATGGTGCCCGGCCGCCCGACCTGTCGATTTCGCGGAATCTCGTTCGACGCTACGGTAGAGCCCGGGAATCACCGCCGGTCGTGATCGACCAGTCCGCGGCTTCGAACCGGTAACCGCGAAGGAGACGCACGATGCGCTTCATGATGATAGTGAGGTCCGACGAGCAGATGGAGGCGGGCGTGCTCCCCACCGAGCAGGAGCTCGCCGAGATGGGTCGTTACAACGAGGAACTGGTGAAGGCGGGAGTGATGCTCGCGGGCGAGGGACTCCAGCCGAGCTCGAAGGGCGCGCGGGTCCGCTTCTCGGGCGGCAAGCCGACGGTGACGGATGGTCCGTTCGCCGAGACCAAGGAGCTAATCGCCGGCTTCTGGATCATCCAGGTGAACTCGCGGGAGGAGGCGATCGAATGGGCGCGGCGCGTCCCCTTCCGCGAGGGTGAGATCGAGCTTCGCCAGGTGTTCGAGGCGGATGATTTCGGCGAGGCGTTCACGCCGGAGCTGCGCGCGCAGGAGGAGCGGCTGCGCGCCGAGATCGAGGCTCGATCGTAGCGCGGGCGCGAAGCTGTACGGCCTTGCTGGTGGCCGCAGCCACCAGGGCGAATCATGCGCCCCGATCAGTCGGGAAGGTTCAGCTTCGCGAGGAGCGCCCTGAATCGCGGATGCGGGCGCAGGGGGGCGAACAGGAAGGACCCCTTGATGGCGTAGACGGCGCCGGCGCGGTCCTCGAGCGCGCGCTCCAGCAGGTCGAGGGCGCGCTCGTGCTCGCCGAGGCCGGTATGGACGTACGCCAGGTTGTAGGGTGCGACGAAGTCGGTTCCGGCCTGCGTCTCGAGCCGTCGCAGGATGTCGCGCGCGCCGGCGACGTCGCCCGCCAGGCCGCGCGCCTGTCCGAGCTGGGCGAGCCACTGGGTGTTGCCGGGCGACAGCTCGACGGCGCGCTCGAGCTCGGCGAGGCCCTCGGCGGTTCGTCCCTGCTGGAAGAGCGCCCAGCCGAGCGTGGCGTGGGCGCGGTCGTGATCGGGGTCGAACTCGAGCGCGCGCTCCGTCTCGGTGGCGGCCTCGGCGTAGCGCCCGGCGCGGAGCAGCGTGGTCGAGACATCCAGGCGGTGCGCGAGCGGGTCCAGCTCCTGGGCGCGCCGCTGCAGGGCGAGCGCCTCGTCGAAGCGCCCGAGCGCCGAGCAGAACCGCCCGTAGAAGTCGTACGCGTCGGCCAGGCTGGGTGAAAGCTCGATGGCGCGGCGGAACCCGGCGTCGGCGCCCTCCCAGTCGAACTCCCAGAGCGATTTCAGGTGAGCCATGGCGCAGTGGGCCTCGCCCAGGCAGGGATCGAGGCGGAGCGCCTCCGCGGCGGCGTCCATGGCCTGCCGGCGCGCGACCCCGGGCGCGAGCGCGCCGGTTTCATTGAGCTCGGCGTACGCCAGGGCGATGCCGGCATACGCGAGTGCGTATTCCGGATCACCTTCGATCGCACGCCGGAAATACTCGATGGCGCGCCGCAGCGAGCCTGGCGTGTAGCCAATGTAGAGGTGGCGGCCCTTCAGGTAGAGCTCGTACGACTGGAGGTTCGCGGTCGGTTCCTTGCGGATCCGTACCTGCTCGTCCGGGGACAACTCCGCCTCGAGGGCGGCCGCGATGTGGAGCGCGACGTCGGTCTGGATCGAGAAGATGTCGGTCAGGTCGCGATCGTAGGTCTCTGCCCAGAGGTGCTGGTCGGTCTCGACGTCGACGAGCTCCGCCACGATGCGCACGCGGTCACCGACCCGGCGCACGCTGCCGTCCAGCAGCGTGGTGGCACCGAGCTGTGCGCCGATCTCGCGCAGGCTGTGCCCGCGCTTCTTGAACGGCATCACCGACGTGCGGGAGATCACCCGGAGCGCCCGTACCTTCGAGAGGTGGGCGATCACGTCCTCGGTGATGCCGTCGGCGAAATACTCGTTCTCCGCGTCCGCGCTCATGTTCAGGAACGGAACGACCGCCACGGACGGCACGGCGCGCCCGCTGCCAGCGAGCACCGATCCCGACCGCAGGCGCGACCCATCCGGGCGGGGGCCGGGGCCCTCCTCCGCCGCGATCCGCGGGCGAATGACCGGCTCGTCGCTGCCCGGGGTCCTGGTGACGCCGCCGGGGCCGAGATCGAACGCCCAGGCGAGGCCCATGACCACCGGAAAGCCGAGCAGGACCAGCACGACCAGCAGCGTCATCGTCCAGTCCGGCAGCGCCAGCGCCGGCACCAGGATGTCGGCGCCCTGGAGCGCCGCGAACGCGCCCACCACGTAGACGATCGCCGCCCGGAAAACGCGACGTCGCCGGAGCTCGGCAATGA
>DATHVV010000216.1:0-7879 GCA_035461105.1 Longimicrobiales bacterium
TTCCCGCGGCTGCCCCCCGCGCCTCGACGTTCAACGGCTCAGATCCCGCCCCGTCCACGTCCGGTGCGCGTCCGACACCGGCCCGAGAATCCGGTAGCTGATGACGACGAGCACGAGCAGCGCGAGCACGCCGATTCCCTGCCCGACGCGCGGCTCCAGGCCGAGCGCCTGGATCGTGACGAACGTCATGCCCGCCCAGATCGCGGGACCGGTGATCGCGGAGAAGCGCCCCACCATGCCGTAGAGCCCGTAGAACTCGCCGACGCGGCCGGGCGGGGTGAGGCGGAGCATGTAGGGCCGGTCGGCGGCCCAGATGCCGCCCAGGCTGAAGCCGGCGGCGGCGGCGACCAGGTAGAGGCACCAGAGCGGCAGGCCGACGATGCCGATGATGGACGCGAACAGGAAGATCGCGACCCAGCAGCGCAGCACGTAGTTGAGGGCGCGCTTCGGGCCAAGGCGGTCGGTGAGCCAGCCCCAGACGAAGCCGCCGATCACCGCGAAGCTGACCGAGGACATGAGCACCAGCTGGGACTGCCGCTGGCCGGCGCTCTCGCTGAGGCCGGTGCTCACCGCGATGTTCACCGTGTAAAGGCCCATGATCAGGATCACGGTGTTGATCGCGTCCGTGTAGAACACGCGCCCGACCAGGAAACGTAGCAGTCCCGGGTACTGCTGCGTGGAGCGGAGGGTACGTATCGTTTCGCGCGTGGCCTCGACGGCTGCGCGCAGGTTGATCGGCTGCGGCTGCGGGTTGCCCCGCTCCTTCACGAACAGGAAGCAGGGGATGGCGAAGAGCAGGAACAGCACCGCGATGACGGTGAAAAGCAGGGGCTTGTCATCCAGGCCGAGCGCAAAGTTGAAGCCGAGGCCCACGGCCAGGTAGGAGCCGAAGTAACCGATGCCCACGCCGATCCCCCCGATCCGGCCGCGGTTCTCCGGCGTGCTTACCTCGGGGAGCAGGGCGTCGTAGAACTGCAGCCCGGCCTGGTAGGCTATGTTGGCGATCATGAAGCAGATCGCGGTACCCCAGAAGCCCACGCGTCCCAGCACGAGCGTGAAGGCCACGCATATGAGGGTGCTGGTGACCAGGAACGGCATGCGTCCGCGGGCCCGGTCGGTCATGGCGCCGAGCAGCGGCGAGGCAACGAAGATGACCGCCATCGAGACGGCGGTGATGATGCCCACCCACGTGTCGGCCCGGTGGGCGCCGACGTCGTCGCGCACCCAGAGCGGGAAGTAGAGCGACACGACCCCCATCGAGAAGATCGTGTTGGCCAGGTCGTAGAGCACCCAGCTCGCGATCGCCCGGCGCGGGATGCGTGGCTGCCCCGCGACGGCCAGCTCCCCGGCCGTCGTGCCGAGAGTCGATTCGTGCATTTGGTCGTGTGAGCGGTGGATGGGGGTCGCAGGCGCCCAATATGGACGCTCCGGCCCCCGCGCGACAGGTCAGCGGGCCGGCTGGCGGTACGGACCCTTGCCGCGCGTGTAGACCAGCAGCACGCCGGCGGTGCTGAGGGTGCCGTAGCGCGGTCCCGCTTCCAGCGCGTTCAGGTACTCGATGCTCTCCAGGGCGTCCGGGTCGAGCGAGAGCAGCACCGAGCTGTCGTGGATCGGGATGTCGTCCAGCACCACCACCACGCACGGATTGCGTCCGCTGACGGACACGCCACGTCGATTCTGGATGCAGAAATCCGTGATCAGCCGGCCGGTTTGGGTCTGCCCCTCCTGGAGCGTGAGCCCGTGGAAGCGGGTCGCGAGGTCGCCCAGGTGGCGCACCTCGCCGGCGGCCCGTGCGATGTCCGGGCGCGTCATGATGTTCACGCTCACGCCGCGCGTGCGCCGCGCCTCGGCTTCCGCGGTCCGCGCCCTCACCTCGATCGCGGCCATGCGCAGCGGCGCGGCCGGCACCCGGACGTCGAACCAGGTCGCGCCCGCGTGCAGCACCAGCTCCTGCTCGTAGGTGCCGTAGGCGACGTGCTCGACGCGGATCCGGTGCGCTCCCGCCGGCGCTCGCGGCAGGGCCGCGCGCCCGGTGGCGTCCGCGACCGCGGAGAGCCCGAGCTCGGGCAGGCTCACCACCGCGTCCGCGACCGGGCCCCCGCTCTCCCAGTCGCGCAGCCGCACCACCAGGGGCAGCAGCGCCACCGAGTCCGGCGCCGGCCGCGCCCCTGCCGGGATCGCCAGGTCGAGCGTGTCCGCGCCGCCCTCGGTGATCGTGACCGGCAGCGCGACCGGCTCCAGGTCGTAACGCTCCAGGCGCGGGTGCGTGAACGTCACCAGGAACTCGCCGGGCGAGAGCTCCTCCAGCCGGTAGCGCCCCGCCTCGTCCGCGGTCGCCCGGTGCGCGGTGCCGATCAGGCGGACGACCGCGCCCGCGAGCGGCGCCGCGGCGGCACTGTCGAACACGACGCCGCTCAGCACGGCCCGCCGTGCGCTCCGCAGCACCTGCCCCGCGATGTCGGTCGTCTCCAGCACCTCGCCGCCCTGCTCCGTGAGGCGCGCGATCACCAGGCGGCGCCGCGAGCCCGCGGGCGCCCACTCGTTCACCCGCTCCTCGACGACCGGCATGCGGATGCGCCACCGGCGCACGATGCGGTTCCCGTCCGGCAGCGCGTCGAAGTCCACCCGCCCGCCCAGGTGCCGCACCGGACCCTCCGGCCACTCGACCCGTGTGTAGCGGTACTCCAGGTAGCGCAGCTCGTACGTCGCACTGTCCAGCCAGAGCGTCCCCCGGATCGCCGCGGGTCCGCGCCGCTCGGCCGGCTCGAACGAGAGGCCGACGAGCCCCGGCTGGTCCGCGTCCGACTCCGCCGGCCGGAAGCAGTACGCATCCAGGAACTCGTCCGAGAGCAGCGCACGCGCGTCGGGCGCATAGTAGCGCGGCCCGGCTTCGGTGGTCTCCACGAAGCCGCGCTCGAGCAGCTCAGCCACCGGCCGGCTCACGAACGGGCTGCCCTCCATGAACTCGCGGTCCGAGCGGCTGGTCTCCCGCAGCACCCGCAGGTTGGACGCATCCAGCTCGCGCGTGTACCGGCTGAGCGTGTAGCGGTAGCGGCCCTGGCTCTCGGTGAGCGCCGTCATCGACAGTGCCTTGCGCGCCTCCTCCCAGAGCATCGCGACCGCCAGCCCGTGCTCGGGGCGCACCACGCAGCGGCGCCGCGCCTGCGCCGTGATCCCCGCCATCGCGATCGGCTCCGCGCCCATCCGCACCACCCGCTCGACCGTCGCGCCCGCCGCGAGCTCCACGTCCGGCACGTCTACGTCGCGGAACCCGATCCGCTGTACCCGCAGCGAGTACCGGCCCGGGACCGGCGCCACGATCGTGAACCGGCCCGCCGCGTTGCTCAGCACCTGCGCCCGTACCGTCCCCTCCACGTCCAGCAGCAGCACCAGCGCCCCCGCCAGCGGCGCCTCGTCCGCCCGGTCAAGCAGCGTCCCGCGCACCGACTGCCCGGCCGCCATGACAGGCAGCAGCAGGAACACGAGGAAGCCCAGGAAACTGCGCATGGATCGCTCGCGGAGGCGGAGATCGGAAGACGTCGGCAAACACGACGACGCATACGTGACGAAGAGATGACGACGAGCGCCCGCGACCGCAAGGTCACGAGCGCCCGCATTCTCACATCAGCAGTGAGGCGAAGGGCCGCCGCCCCCACCCGCAGTCCCTATCCCTATCCCTGCCGTTTCAGACCCAACCCCGATCCTTGCACGCCTGCGCCACCCGTTCCACCGCGATCATGTACGCCGCATCCCTCATGTACACGTTCTGCCGCTTGGCCAGCGAGTGCACGGCGCGGAACGCGGCCGTCATCTTCGTGTCCAGCTTGACCAGCACCTCTTCGCGCGGCCAGTAGTAGTTCATGTTGCTCTGCACCTGCTCGAAGTAGCTGCAGGTGACGCCGCCCGCGTTCGCGAGCAGGTCCGGGATCACGAACACGCCGCGCTCGTGCAGCACCCGGTCCGCCTCCGGCGAGGTCGGCCCGTTTGCGCCCTCGGCGATGATCTTCACGCGCGGCGAGATCCGCTGCACCGTTTCCTCGTTGATCTGGTTCTCGAGCGCGGCCGGGATCAGGATGTCGACGTCCTGCGCGATCCAGTCCTCGCCCGGGATGACCTCGTAGCCGAGCGCGCGCGCCTTGTCCACGTCGATGCCGCCGAACTTGTCGGCGATCTCCTGCAGCGCCTGCAGGAACACACCGGTCGGCCGGCGGAACGCGTAGCTCTTCCGGTCGCGCTGGTTCCAGGACGACACGCAGGTCACCTTCCCGCCCAGCTGGATGAACATCTCGATCGCGTACTGCGAGACGTTGCCGAAGCCCTGCACCGACGCGGTTGTCTGGGAGGCCTTCAGGCCCAGCTCGTGGAGCGCCTCCCGGATCGTGTAGACCACGCCGTAGCCGGTGGCCTCCTTGCGGCCGAGCGAGCCGCCCATGCTCACCGGCTTGCCGGTGATGAAGCCGGGCAGCTTCATGCGGTACAGCGTCTCCAGCTCGTCGAGCATCCACAGCATGTGCTGGGGCGACGTCATCACGTCCGGTGCCGGCACGTCCCGCAGCGGGCCGACGTCCGAGGAGACCTGGCGCACCCAGCCGCGGCACAGGTTCTCCTGCTCGCGCATCGAGAGGTCGTGCGGATCGCAGACGATGCCGCCCTTCGCACCGCCCAGCGGGATGTCCATCACCGCGCACTTCCAGGTCATCCACATCGCCAGCGCCCGCACCGTGTCCAGCGTCTCGTGCGGATGGAAGCGGATGCCGCCCTTGCTCGGGCCGCGTGCGTCGTTGTGCTGCACCCGGAACCCGCGGAAGATCTTGTAGCTGCCGTCATCCATGCGTACCGGAATCGAGAAGCTGTACTCGCGCTCCGCGTTGCGCAGCAGGTCGCGGGTGGCGCCGTCCAGCTCCAGCAGCCCCGCGATCCGGTCGAACTGCGCCTGCGCCATCTCGAACGTGTTGAATTCCTTCGTCAGTGTGGTGCTCATGTATGGCGACCTCGATCGCTAGTCCTGGTTCGTGTTGCCTGCCCTCGGCCGACGCCACCGGCGCCCGCCCGCGCGCCGGACACCGCTCCGCCGCGCGCGCATTTCCATGCCTGCAATCTCCGCCCGCGCGAGGGGCGCGGTGAGAGGAGTTTTCCTGAGTCTGTGCGCGGAAAAGGCCTACGCTGGACATGGCGGGCAGTTGCCGGGGCCGGGCGGCTCGCCTGCGGGCACAACAGGCGAGTCGCTGGCGGAACGCTCAGCGGAACGCGCGCAGCACCGGCAGCAGGCTCGCGTGGTCATCGGTCCAGCCCCGGAAGCGCGCTTCCGCGGTGAGCACGCGCCAGCCTGGCGTCGCATCCAGCCGGGCCAGGCGGCCCGCGGGGCGCGCGAGCACCGCCCACACGGACGAGCTGCGCGTCCGGTCGGCCGCGGCGTTGTCTGCCCGCAGGCGGCCATGCAGGCCGAGCCGCACCGCATTCGCGCCCAGCACCGGCGCGAGGTCCAGGTACTTGTTCGAGATGTGCACGGCGAGCACGCCGTCCGGCTGCAGGCGCTCGAGAAAGAGCTGGAACGCCTCGAGCGTGAGCAGGTGCACGGGAATCGCGTCCGAGCTGAAAGCGTCCAGCACCAGCAGGTCGTAGCGCGCCTCCGGCAGCCCCGCGAGCGAGCGGCGCCCGTCGCCGATGATCGTCGCGACATTCGGCGCGCAGCGCGCGAGGAACGTGAACAGGGCGGCGTCGCGCGCGAGCGCCACGACCGCCGGATCGATCTCGAACAGGTCCCAGGCCTCGCCCGGACGCGCGTAGCACGTCGTCGTGCCCACCCCCAGGCCGACGACGCCGACCCGGATGCCGACAGGCTCCGCCGGGAGCAGCCCGAACACGTCGCCCAGGGGACCGGCGCGACCGTAGTACGCGGTGGGCGTCTCCTCCTGACCCGCCGCCGTCAGCTGCACGCCGTGCACGGTGCGCCCGTGCAGCAGTTCGCGCCGGTCGGCGTACTCACGCACCCGCAGCGTGCCGAAGAAGTTGCGACTGCGCGCCACCACGCCGCTGCTGCCCGATGCCGCCACCCCGCCCACCACGACGACCGCCATGAACGTGATGCCGCCCGGCGTCACCATCTGCCGGCGCCCGAGCCCGACCAGCAACAGCACCAGGGCCGCCACGCCCAGGGCCGGGTGCCCGGCCATGCCCGCCAGCAGGGCGCCCGCGCCCAGCGCGCCGATCAACAGCGCCGCGAGCCGAACGGTGAGCGGCCCGGTGGTCCGTTCGCCCGTGGTCAGCAGCACGCCGGCCAGCAGCAGCAGCGTGTACTCCAGCTCGGGCATCAGCAGCAGGGGCGCGAGCATCACGCCGAAGACGCCGCCCAGCGTGCCCCCGACGCTCAGCCACACGTAGAACGCCGTCAGCTGTGCCGGCGGCGGCCGCTCCGCCGCGAGCCGCGCGTGCGCCAGGTACGCCGTGGCGCCCAGCACCGCCAGGTGCACCAGCACCATCCAGAGGGGGTTGAATCCCGCCAGGATCGCGGCCGAGAGCAGCACCGCGAGCGCGGGCTGCGCGGCCCGCAGCGCGGGCACGCCCGGCGGCTGCCGCGCCCCGAACGCGACCACGAACGTGAGCAGGTACAGCCCGAGCGGCAGCAGCCAGAGCAGCGGCATCGGCGCCACGTCCGTCGTCACGTATCCGGTCACGGTGAGCAGCAGCGCCGAGGGCAGCGCTGCCAGCATCGTCCAGCGCAGCGCGGCGCGCGCCGGCACGCTCTCACCACGCCGGGTCGCGCCACCCCCCGCCGCCGCTGCAGCGCCTGCCGCCGCATCCGCCGCCGGCAGCCGCGCCCGCAGTGCCAGCAGCGCGATCACCGCCGCGAATGCCACGTACGCGAGCGACCAGAGCCGCGCCTGCATGCGCAGCCCCAGCAGCGGCTCCAGCACGAGCGGATAGAGCAGCAGCCCGGCCAGGCTGCCGAGGTTGCTCGCCGCATACAGGAAGTACGGATCGCGGGCGCCGGGATGCTCCGATGCCGAAAACCACTTCTGCACCAGCGGCGCCGTGGCCGAGATCACCAGGAACGGCAGACCGATCGCGCGCAGCAGCTGCAGCAGCAGCCACCCCACCGGAGATGACTCCACCGGCGGCTCGCCCGCGCCCAGCGCCGGCGGCAGCGCCGCGAGCGAGAGCGCCACCAGCACCACGTGCACCCGCGCGTGCCGCCGCACGCCCAGCCGCCTCACCCCGAAGTGCGCGTACGCATAGCCCGCCAGCAGCATCGCCTGGAAGAACAGCAGGCACGTGTTCCATACCGCCGGCGCCCCTCCCAACCGCGGCAGCAGCAGCTTGCCCACCAGCGGCTCCAGGCTGAACAGGAGCGCCGCGGCCAGGAAACCTGCCCCCGCGTGCAGGGCCAGCACCGCCGCCGGCGCAAAATTTCGGAATGTCAACGCGCGTCCCGGAGGGAGAAAGTGTATGCGACGCACCGGCCGCGGGCCGCATGTTAGGCAGCGCATCGCCGCGCCCGCCAGCCCGCGCCGTTGAGCGCGCGGCCCCTTGACATACCACTCCGGGGTATCTATCTAGAGCGCGGACGCAGGTTCGCACTCGCCGGGTCGGGAGGCCGGAACCCGTGCGCGGACGACAGCGACCGTGCGGCGACGGAAGAAAGGCGGCGGATGATGGCAACGGAGCGGCAGACGGCGGTGGCGTGCGGCTGCGGCGTGGCGGACGCGGCGGGCGGGCGGCGCGCGGTCGCGGTGGATGCATCGATCAAGGATCGGAACCTGAAGCGCCTGCGTCGCATCGAGGGCCAGGTGCGCGGCCTGCAGCGGATGGTGGAGGAGGACCGGTACTGCGCGGACATCATGACGCAGATCGCGTCGGTGCACGAGGCGCTGCGGAGCGT
>DATHVV010000217.1:0-3868 GCA_035461105.1 Longimicrobiales bacterium
GGCGTGGACGCGAACCTGTTCTCCGGTGGTGTCGATTCGACGCTTCTCCAGCACTACCTCGGCGCCGACGTGCAGGCCGTGACCGTCACCATCGATTCGCCCGAGTTCGCGCCGGAGCGCACCTACGCGGCGGCAGCCCGCGGCCTGCTGGCCGCCGATGGCCTGGAGCTCGCGTACCGCGAGGACGAGTATCGGCCGCGCCTTCACGAAACCATCCGGGTGCTCAGGCTGCCGCCGCACCACCTGCAGACGGTATCGATCGATGCCGGGTACGCCAGCCCGCACGAGTGCTATTACACCGCCCAGTTCGCCGACGCGCTGTTCGGTCTCGGATTCGCCGGCCACGCGCAGCGCGCGTGGCGCATGCGAGGGGCCGCACCGCTGGGTGCCGTGACGCGCCGTGTCCCCGGGCCGGCGGGACGGAAGGCCCGTACCCTGCAGGCGACGGTGCAGTCGCTGCGCGTGCCGGCGGGTCGGCTGAATTCGTACGCGCAGCGATTCGCCGTCTACACGGAACTTCCGGTACTGGCGGAGATGGTTGGTGCCGAGGCGGTGGCGGCGCGACTGCAGGCACGGCTGGAACACGTGCTCGAGCGGCTCGCCTCGAGCGCGCCCGAGGAGAGCGGGCTCGACGCCAATCTGGAGCTGGGACACTGGCTCGATTACCTCTGCGACGACACGGTCACGCTCTGGGGACAGCTCGCGCTCGGACGCGGGAAGAAACTGGTCGCTCCCTTCACCCACCCGGAGGTGGTGCGTGCCAGCCGCGCCATTCCCGTGAGCACGCGCTACGCGCGCCGCGGCACCGCGAAGTACTGGCTCAAGCGACTGCTGCAGCGCGAGCTGCCGTCCTATCCGATACGGCAGCCGAAATACAGCAGCGGATTGCCCTTCGCGCGCTACTACCGGAGCGGGCCGCTCGCGCACGCCCTGCGGGATTACGACCGCCCATCCTTCGTTCCGCCAGCGCTCTGGCAGATGCTGGACGAGAGGCCCGGCTGGCTGACCTGGACGGTGCTCACGTATCTGATCTGGGACGCCGAGGTGCGCGCGGATGTGCAGGGGACGGCGCGTTCCACGATGCAGCGGCACTACCCGGCCTGACGCGTCACTCCGACCTCAGCGGAGGGGCGCGGACTCCGTCGGTCGCCCAGGGATCATCACCGCCGAATGTCGGGCCGCCCGGCACGGATCTGCGCGCGTCGCCGGACGCGGGCCGCCGGCAGCTGGATACCTCTGCGGAAGAGCAGCTGGGCTCCGGCGCGGACCTGCCCCAGCAGCGAACTGGCGGGCGAGGCCGGCTCGGCCAGCTGCCGCTGCATCCGCTCCGTGCCGTAAGCCCGCACCTGCGCCGGGAAGATCGTATGGGCGGCGAACTCGTAGAGCTCGAGATCCAGTGAGTTGTTGGCCTCGACCAGCTCTGCATGCCTCTCGAATTCCTCCTGCAGCTCCGCCCGGAGCCGTGTCGAGAAGGCCTGGTTGTGCACTTCGCCGGTCGCAGGTCGCAGCGCGGGCAGCCCGAGTCGTTCGCTGAACAGCAGCAGCGAGCAGTCCATCTGCTCCAGCAGACCCACGACGCAGCACCGCTCCTGCAGGATCTGCTTCGCGGCAAGAACGTCCGCTTCGCCCGCCAGCTGGCGCGTCTGCCAGTTCCCGAGCATGGCATCCGCCGCCCATTCCTCGAACGGTCGACGGCTCGCGAAGCGCTCGATGTGATGCTGTCGGTGCGAGCGATACCGCGCCAGCGGTTCCCGCAGCATCGTGTACCAGCGGATCCTTGAATCGAAGCGGCCGTAGGACTGGAACGGGCGCAGCCAGTGGCTGGAGAAACTGCACGCGATCGGATTGAGCCGGCGATCGAAGTCGAAATCCGCGGGGGTATAGATCCAGCCGGTCGGCGGATCGACCGCCATGTGGCGGATGCCGAGTGCCCGACGCAGGGCGGCTTCCACCGTCGTGCCGCCGGCCTTCAGGATGTGTGTGAAGAACAGGTATTCGCGTTTCACCTCAGGAGCGTGCTCCGGCGCGCACCGACCGGATGGCGGAGTCCAGGAGTCGCCGCGCAACTCGCCGGAGCGCCTGGGCGCGGGTGACGACCGGACGCACCAGCAGATCCCGCAGGAGCCCGGCCACGCGGGTCGCGGAGCGGGCCGAAGTCGCGGAGCTGGCATAGAACTGCACTACGCCCGGACACAGGCGCTCGACGGCATCGTGCACGTGGCGGGGAGCGAGCTTGTGCACCAGGGTCTGCTGCATCCGCTCACCCTGGATGTTGCCGAAGCTCCAGCCGCGCCCGACCCGCTCCCGGCACCAGGCGGAGTGCTGCAGGTTGAAGTCGGTGATCTCATCGCGGCTGCGCGGGAAGGCGTACAGCTCGGGGCTCGCCGGAAAACCGATGCCCCGCAGCGCCTGCACCACGCCTTCCGAATCGGTTACCACATCTTCGTACTTGAGCACCAGGTCGAAGCGCGCGCGCTGACGGAAAACCTCCTCGAGGCGCCGGAACTTCTCATCGAGCGTGCCGTCGTTGTCGGCGTATTCCTTCCGGCTGAGCGCGACGTAGTTCTGGGCCGGGTCGCGCAGCAGGAGGATGCTGCGATCGGGGCGGAAGCTGGCGAAGTGGTCGTCCAGGTCATGGGTCGTCGTGATCACCGCCTTGCCGATCACGTGCGCCGCGTGCGGCGCGTCGATGGCCGGCATGACCTCGTAGCTGTAGAGGTCGACCAGCACGACCGCGTCGGCCACCTGCCCGAGCAGGTAGGTGGTGAGGGAAGCGCCGCTGTTCTGCATGCCGTAGATGAATATCCTCATTCGGTTGTACCGGCTGTCGAGCGTGAGTCAGGTAGCTCGTCGGAACAGGCGTCCGGCGAGCCGGCGCGCCCGCGCGATGAGCAGTTGCCGCCGCTTGCGGTCGCTGCGATTGGCATGGGGCAGCGGCATGTCCGGAACCGGGTGGCCCAGGAAATCAGCCAGCTGTCGCCAGCCATCGCCGGCTTCCCAGCACACCTCCAGAAAATCACCGGGGCGCGTCGCGAAGTAGGCGCGCACCTCGCGATTGTGGCGTTCGTAAACGGCGAGGTGCTCGGCCTCGTGGCCATCCGGAACCGCGAAGCCATACGCAAGCTGACGGAATTCCGTAGGTCCGGTAAGCAGCGCATGCTTCTGCAGGCTGCGCAGCCAGGCATCGGGGCTGCGCCGGACCGTGAGAATGAACTTGCTGCCCGGGAAACGGGCGTCGAGCTCGCGGAATATGAGCGGCCACGGCCAGTCCTCGAAGCTGTCGTACTCCTCGGCGAAGCGAAGCACGGACTCCAGCTCGTGGCGCGCGACGCTGCGGGTGAGCTCGAGATTGGACGTCGCGTGGCGATAGCCGAAATGCTGGAGGCACTGACCCAGGGTGGTCGTACCGGTCTTGTTCAGTCCGATCCCGAAGACCTTCGTGGCCGGTCTCATCACGGTATCGACTGCCGCCGGCGCGTCGGTTCCAGGACCCGCTCGTAGAGCGTGCCTACCCCGGCCGTGAAGCGCTCGGTGCTGAAGTCGTCGCGGACGCGGGCCCGACCCGCCTCGCCCAGCCGCCGCGCCAGCGCCGGGTCGCGCAGCACCAGGAGCAGGGCCTCGGCCAGGGCCTGCGGGTCCGCGGGCGGCACGAGCATTCCCGTATCGTTCGGCCGAACCAGTTCCGGGATACCGTCCACCGCCGTCGCCACCACCGGCAGTCCGGCGGCCATGGCCTCGAGGATCACGAGCGGGAAGCCCTCCCAGTGAGTACTCAGCACGAAGACGTCGAACGTGCCGAGCAACGCCTTCACATCGCTCCGCTGACCCGTGAAAGTGAACTGCTCCCGGATACCGAGCGACGAAAGCA
>DATHVV010000218.1:0-21764 GCA_035461105.1 Longimicrobiales bacterium
CATCCCGAAGCCGCTCACCTCGGTGGAGAACGGCTCGGTGATCTGGAACACGCCGGCGCGGGCGGAGATGATGCTGCCGACACCGGCACCGCTCGCCTCGGCGATCTGGGCGGCGCGCACCCGGGCGTCCCGGGTAGCCTCCGAGAGCAGCTCGTGCTTGAGGCGGGCGATGTCGGAGCAAAGTACTCGAGCTGCGACATCTCGAGGGCCGCGCCCTCGCGGATCATGGCCACGCCGGCCGGTGCCGGGCCGCTTCTCTACCCGCGGCGGGTCCGGCGTTCGGCGGCCGATCCTCAGAGGATCTCGAGAACGCGTTCCGGTGGCCGCGCGATCACCGCGCGGTCGCCGCGCACGACGACCGGACGCTGCATCAGCTGGGGCTGCGCCCGGATGGCGGCGACGATCTGGTCCTCGGTCGCGTCGGGACCGAGGCCGGTAGTCGCGTACTCCGGCTCCTTGGTGCGGAGCAGCTCATGGGCGGGCACACCCAGCTTCCTGATCAGCGCGCGCAGCTCGTCGGTACTGGGCGGCTCGAGGATGTACTCGATGCGCTCGTACTCGATGCCGTGCTCCCGGAGCAGCCTGCCGAGGTTGCGGCAGGTCGAGCAGGTCGACTTCTCGTAGACGGTCAGCTCGGGTGTATCCATGGCTCCTCTGTATCACCAGCGAATGGCGGCGCTGCCCCAGGTGAAGCCGCTGCCGAAGGCCGTGAGCAAGAGCAGGTCGCCGCGCTCCAGGCGGCCGCTCTGTACGCACTCGTCGAGCGCGATCGGGATGGTGGCGGCAGTGGTGTTGCCGAACCGCTCGATGTTGTTGTACACCTGATCCTCGCGCAGCCCCAGCTGTTTCGCCACCATCTCGTTGATGCGCAGGTTGGCCTGGTGCGCGATGAGCAGGTCGATGTCGGGGATGCCGAGGCCGTTCGTCTCGAGGGCCAGGCGCACGCTCTCGGGCATGCGCGTGACCGCGTTCTTGAAGACTTCGCGCCCCTTCATGGTCGGGTACTGCTTGCCGGCATCCAGGTCGGCGTGCGAGATCCGGGGCGAGTTCGCAGAGGCGTCGGCCTCGCACCACAGCAGCTCGGCGTGGTTGCCATCGGCGAACAGATGCGTGGAGAGGACGCCGCGGCCGTCCTCCGCGGTCGGCCCCAGGATGGCCACGCCCGCGCCGTCGCCGAAAAGGACGCCCAGGTCGCGGCCGTTCGGGCCCCAGTCCATGCCGGTGGAGTGCACCTCGGCGCCGACCAGCAGCACGCGCCGGTACTGTCCGGTACGGATCCACGCGTCGGCAATGGAGAGACCGTACAGGAAGCCGGTGCACTGGTTGCGCACGTCGAGCGCGGGGATGCCGGGCACGCCCAGCTTGCGCTGCAGGTACACGCCGCCACCGGGAAAGAAGTAGTCGGGGCTGAGCGTCGCGAAGATGATGCAGTCCAGGTCGGTCGGCTTCAGGTCGGCGCGCGCGAGCGCGATGCGCGTGGCCTCGAGCGCCAGGTCGGAGCCGGCCTGCACGCCGGGCTCCACCCAGTGCCGCTCCCGGATGCCGGTGCGCTCGCGGATCCACTCATCCGTCGTGTCCCACCACTGCGTGAGCGCCTCGTTGTCGAGAAGCCGCTCGGGAACGTAGAAGCCGGTGCTGATGAACTCGGTGCGCGGCATGCCCCTCCTACTATGTCCGTGTGTCCCACGCGGCGACGGCGCGTTCCGCGAGCGCCGCAATGGTCAGTGATGGATTGACGCCGGGATTGGCGGTGACGGCCGCGCCATCCACGACGTAGAGACCGTCGTAACCGTACACGGCGTGGTCGGCGTCGATCACGCCCTCGGCCGCGCTCGCGCCCATACCGCAGCCACCCAGAATGTGGGCCGTGGTCGGCACCCCGAACAGCAGCTCGGTGGCCAGGCTGATCGGGTAGCCGTCCAGCGCGCGGGCGACCCGCTCCGCGATGTCGCTGGCTTCCGGCAGCGACGCGCGCGGGGCCGATCCCTCGGCCAGGCGGGTGCGCAGCCGGCGGCCGCGCAGCTCGAGCGCGAGCGCGCCCTCGGCGGCCCGCATGTACAGGAGAATAATGGAGTGCCGGGCAAGATCCGGCACGAGCAGAGTGCGTACCGTGGCACCGGGCTGGCGGGCCACGCGCGCGAGGGCGCTGCGCGCGCGGGCGCCGAAGCTCTCCCCCGGCGCGTGCGGCGCGCTCAGCAGGCGGAAGAAGCCCGAGCCCTCGGGGTAGCGGACCGGCTCCACGCTCGACCCATCCGCGAAGCGCAGAATGGAGGTGATGGCAACGCCATCGGAGAGGACACGGTCGCGGCGGCGGCTCACGACCCCGATCAGCACCTCGGAGTTCGTGCGCACGCCCTGCCCGAGGCGCGGGGAGAGCCTGGGCAGCACGCCGCGCGCGCGCATGCGCAGCAGCAACGGCACCGAGCCGAGCACGCCGCCCGCCAGGATCACGGCGCGCGCCCGGAATGTGGCGAGGCGACGTCGCCGCCCGGGCATGACGTCGCCGGCGAGCGCCTGCACCTCCCAGCCCCCCGGGACCGGCGCGAGGCCGATGACCTCGTGACCGGCGCGCAGCTCCAGACCCGCGGCTTCCGCCAGGTGCAGGTAGTTGCGGTCGAGCGTGTTCTTGGCACCGACACGGCATCCGATCATGCAGGCGCCGCAGTGCGTGCACCCGGTACGCGCCGGACCTGCACCCCCGAAGTACGGATCGGGCACGGGCACGCCCGCTGCGCCGAAGAACACGCCCACCTGCGTGGGCGCGAACTGCGCATCGCCGCCGAGCTCGCGCGCGACGTCGCCGAGCGCTTCATCGGCCCACGTGATGCGCGGATTCGGCGCGGCGCCGAGCATGGCGCGCGCCGTGCCGTAATGCGGCGCGAGCTCCTGCCGCCAGTCCGCGAGCGCGCGCCAGGACGGCGCCTCGTAGAACCCGGCACCCGGCTCCTCCAGCGTGTTCGCGTACACCAGCGACCCGCCGCCGACACCCACGCCGGAAAGCGCGGTGAGATGGGGCAGGAAGCTCATCTGGAAGGGGCCGCGACAGCCGAGCCGGGGCCGCCAGAGCCAGCGCCGCAGATCCCAGTTCGAGCGCGCGAAATCGGTCGTCTGGAAGCGACGTCCCTTCTCGAGCAGCAGCACCCGGCAGCCGCGCTCGACGAGCCGCAGCGCGCTCACGCTGCCGCCGAATCCGGACCCGACGATCAGAAAATCATGCATGCGCGTGCCAATGTACGGTCCGCCGTACGCCGCTGGAACGGCGGCGCTCCGCGGTCTCCCGGGGACGGACGCCGGCCGGGTCCCGATTTCGGGTCGGCGAGGCGGCTTCTGGCCCGGTCCTTGCTCCTTCCGGGGCCAACCTTGTTACGGAGGGCAATATGCTCTGGACGATCGTACTGATTCTGCTCGTGCTGTGGATTCTGGGCATGGTCTCGGGCTACGCCATGGGTGGACTGGTGCACATCCTCCTGGTGATCGCGATCATCGTCGTGCTGGTTCGCGTGATACAGGGGCGAAGGCCGGTCTAGCCGCAACGACCGGAAGGGTGGTGTGGTGGGGCCGTCTCCGGACGGCCGGCAGGCCTCGCACGCGGTTCCGCGCGCGAGGCCTGTCGCGTGCCGGACGGATTCAGTCGTGGAGCATGCGCTCGGGCGGATCGTCCAGGTCGTCGAACTGGCCGCGCGCGGCGGCGAGCAGGAAGAGCACGGCGAAGAGACCGCCCAGCAGCAGCGCCAGCGGCAGCAGCAGCACGATCGCGTCCATCACTCCACCTCCCGCACGAGCCGCTCGATGCGCAGCGCACCCCAGATGACGACGCCGCTGGAGAGCGGCATGAGCACGGCGGCGACGAGCGGATTGACGAGCCCGGCGACGGCGGCGGTCACGGCCAGCACGTTGTAGGCGATCGACCGGCGCTGGCTGCGGACGATCGTGCCGGCGGCGGCCTCGGCGGCGCGCAGCCCGCCCAGCAGCGGCGCAATGGTCTCGCCCGAGACGACCGCGTCCGCCACCAGGACGGTACTGGCGGCCCCGCCCGCCATGGCGATGCCGACGTCGGCGGCGGCGAGCGCCGGTCCATCATTCACACCATCGCCCACGAACAGCACGCGCCGACCCAGGGCGCGCTCGCGACGCACCCAGGCGGCTTTCGCCTCCGGGTCGATGCGGGCGACGACTTCGTCGATGCCGGCATGCCGCGCGATGGCGGCCGCGACGTCCGGATGGTCGCCGGTGAGCAGCGCGACGCGCAAGCCGCGCGCGCGCAGCGCGCTCACGGTCGCGGGCGCATCGGCGCGCACGACGTCGCTCAGTCGGATGCGGCCGTGCACGCCGCGCTCGCCGCGCAGCTCGACCACGCCGGGATCGCCGGCGCGCAGCTGCCAGGCGCGCCCGTCGACGATCCCGTCCATGCCGACACCGGACTGCTCCTGTGCCGCCTGCGCGCGCGGGAGCGGGATGCCGCGGGCGGCGGTCTCGGCGAGCACGGCGCGCGCGATCGGGTGCGAGCTGTGGCGCTCGAGCGCCGCGGCGATGCGGAGGACCTCGTCGCTCGCCTCCACGACGCGCAGCGCACCGGCCGTGACCGTGCCGGTCTTGTCGAGCGCCACGGTATCGACGGTGCGCAGCTCCAGCAGCGCATCCGCAGAGCGGAACAGCAGGCCGCGGCGCGCGGCGGCGCCCAGCCCGGCGGCCGCCGCCAGCGGCTGCGCGAGCGCGAGCGCGCACGGACAGGCTACCACCAGCACCGCGACCGTGACCGGCAGCGCCCGGCCGATCCCGGCGAAAGCGAGCCAGCCGGCGAACGCGATCGCGGCGACGATCAGCGTGCCGGCCGTGAACCAGGGCGCGATGCGATCCGCGGAAGAGGGCCTGGTGCCGCGGTCGGCGGCAGCCTGCAGCTGCGCGGCCATGCGCCCGAGCAAGGTTCCCTGCCCCACTGCCTGCACGCTCGCGGTAAGCTGCCCGCTGACCAGCACCGTGCCGGCCAGCACACGCTCTCCCGGCCCGACCGCGACCGGCTCCGCTTCGCCGGTGACGAGCGCCATGCGCAGCGCGCCGCGGCCGTGCACGACCAGCGCGTCGGCGGGTACCTCGTCGCCGGTCGCGACCTCGATCAGATCCCCCGCGCGCAGCGCCGCGACGGGCACGATGTCCAGGTGCTCGCCGGTGAGCCGCTTCGCGGACACCGGGGCGCTCGCGGCCAGCGTGACCGCGGCCTCGGCGGCGCGCCGCCGGCCGCGCGACTCCAGGAAGCGGCCGGCCAGCAACAGGGCGACCAGCATGCCGAGCGAGTCGAGGTAGGTCTCGTGGCGCAGCAGGGTGGCCGCGACGCCATGGCCGTACAGGATCGCGACCGCGAGCGCGAGCGGCACATCCATGTGCAGCATGCCGCGCCGCAGCGCGGCGAAGGCGCCGGCGAAGAACGGTGAAGCACACCAGAGCGCGAGCGGCGTGGCCAGCACGAGCGCGGCCCAGCGGAACAGCGCGAGGAAGCGGGGATCCATCTCGCTCCACCAGCCCGCGTAGATCGCGGCGTGGAGCAGCATGATGTTCATGGCCGCGAACGCGGCCACGCCGAGCCGGAGCAGCAGCGTACGGTCGGGTCGCGCCTCCTCGCCAAGCAGGCGCGGGCGGTAGCCGAGCGCGCCGATGCGCGCGGCGAGCGCGCCCAGGTCGACGCGGTCCGGATCCCAGCGCAGCCACGCCCGTCCGGTCGCGTAGGAGACGGTGGCCCCGGTGACACCGGGCGTCGCCTGCAGCACGTGCTCGACCACCCAGACGCAGGATGCGCAGCGCAGACCATCGATGGCGACGCGCAGCTCGCAGCTGCCGTCCGCGGCGCGGTCGGGAGTCAGGCCCGCCCAGCTCGCGGAGAGACCGCCCGGGCGGGGCGCGTACGCCTCGCGCTCCTGGTAATAGCGCTCCAGACCCGCGCCGCGGATGATCGCGGCGGCCGTCTCGCAGCCGGCACAGCAGAACGCATCGGCAGCGCCCTCCACGGGCGTGCCGCAGTGCGGGCAGCAGGCCGGGCCCGGCGCCTCAGCGACGCTCGAGCTGGTAGGACGGGACGACGGGGTCGGCGCCACGTACGGCCACCACGATGAAGATGACGTTGACGACGGCCATGATGATGAGGCCGACGATGATCGCGATCACCCACGGCGAGCGCACGCTACGATCCGCTGCCGCCGCCATGGCCGCCTCCGGTCTTGAAAGTGGTGTCCAGCACGCGCTCGCCGAGCGAGGCGGCGATACGCACGCGCATGGGCAGGGTGCGCTCGTGCACGCTCTCGGGCGGCATGCGCACGACCAGCGGTACCATGCGTCCTTCCTCCGGCGCCAGCGAGAACGGCAGCACCACGACCTCCGCGCGCTCCAGCCCTTCGACGCGTACGGCGAAGGCCACCGGTGCGTTGGTGGCCGCGTTGTTCGCAACCCGCAGCAGGTAGGTGTTGCGGACCCAGCCATCCTCGTCGACCGTGTAGAGCGAGCCCGGGGCCCGGGCGACCGAGGCCTCGAACGGCACCCGGTTCGCGACCAGCGCGGTGCCGGCCACGAGCAGCGTAGCCAGCAGCGCGGCGTAGCCGACCGTGCGCGGCCGCAGCACGCGCGCGGGCCGGCCCTGGACCCGGGCGAGCGTGTCGTAGTCGATGAGCGTGGTGTGCCCCAGCTTGCTCATGACGCTGGTGCAGGCATCGACGCACGCGGCGCAGCCCACACACTCGAGCTGGAAGCCCTGGCGAATGTCGATGCCCTGCGGGCACACCGAGACGCACTTGCGGCAGTCGATGCAGCGGCCCGCCGCTTTCGCATCCCGGCCACCCCGCGGCTCGCCCCGCGGCTGGTCGTACATCACCTGCACCGTGTGGTCGTCCGTGAGCACGCTCTGGAAGCGTGCATACGGGCACAGGAAATTGCAGAACTGCTCGCGGAACCAGGCGAAGTCCAGGAACCAGACCAGCGTGAAGATGGCGACCAGCGAGTACTCGATGGGGCCCGCCGTCCCGGTCCACAGCGCGCGCGCGCCGGCGAAGAAGCTCATGAAGGACATCGACACGACGAACGCCGCCAGCAGGAAGAACGACCACTTCGCGGCCTTCCGGCGCGCCCGGTCCCAGGTCCACGGCCCGTTGTCACGGCGCACCCGCGTGGTCCGCTCGCCTTCGATCCAGCGCTCGACGGGGCGTACCCAGGCCTCGAGCAGCACGGTCTGCGGACAGCCATAGCCGCACCAGAGCCGCCCGTACAGCGACGTGAAGAAGAACAGCGAGAACGCCAGGAACAACAGCACCAGCAGCAGCAGGATCGTATCGGTGGCGGTGAACATGGCCCCGAACGCATAGAGCCGCCGCGCCTCCAGGTCGAAGCGCAGCAGCGGGGCTCCGTTCAGGCGCAGCCAGGGCACGACGAACAGGAACACGTGCAGCCCGGCGAACGTCCAGCGCCGGATGCGCTGGTAGCGTCCGTCGATCCACTGTGGATAGACCCAGTTGCGCGTGCCCGCGAAGCCCAGCATTCCCACCTCCGCCGCCCTAGTCCCCGCTGTCCGCGCTCTGGGCGAGCACGTACGCAGCCACCTGCCGCGCCTTCTCCGGGCCCAGGATCGAGCCCCACGCCGGCATCCCCTTCGCCGCCACGCCCTCCTCGATCGTGGTCAGCACGGCCTCGGGCGTGTCACCGTGGATCCACTCGCCGTCCTTGAGGTTGGGACCGATGCCGCCCTCGAGCGCGCTGCCGTGGCAGCCGATGCAGTTCGTCTGGTAGACGCCGGCACCCGCTTCGACCAGCTCGGGCGTCACCACGAAGGCCGCCGGCAGCACGCCCGCCGGCCACCTCACTTCCGCGGCCGCCAGCTCCGAGGCCAGATGCTTCTCCTGCGACCGGTCGGCGATCACGTGGTAGTGCAGCGTGTAGCCGAACGCCCAGATGATCGTGAGCCAGAACAGGCCGATCCACCAGTCCGGAAGCGCGTTGTCGTACTCCTCGATGCCATCCGCCTCATCGGCATGGCCGAGCAGCTGATCGCGCGGCGCCTTCTCCCTCATGCCTCATCCTCCCCGGTCGTGAGCGGCAGCTGCGCCGCTTCCTCGAATGCCTTCCGGTTCCGCTCCGCAAACGCCCACCACGTCCAGCCGATGAAGAACAGCAGGAACAGCAGCGTCATCACGCCCATCACCCAGCCGCCACTCACCGCCCCCGCGGCGGCCTGCTTCAGTGGGTTCACTGGGCACCTGCCGGGCCCGATGGATTCACCGGCACCCCGTGCGGATTCACGGCGCCGTGCGGATTGACCGGCGCGCCGTGCGGATTGACCGGCGCGCCGTGCGGGTTCGCCGACGCGCCGTGCGGATTCGCCGGCGCGCCGTGCGGGCTTGCCGGTGCGCCCGGCGCCGGTTCGCCGCTCGCCTGCGCCGCGAGCGCCGCCCGGCCATCGCGGCCGAGCCGCTGCAGGTAGGCGATCAGGGCGATGATCTCGCGGTCGGGCTCGGTCATGATCTGCATCTCCGCGAGCGCACCGGTGATGCTCCGGGCCTGCGTGCGGACCGACGCGGCCACGGTCTCCTGGGTCGCGCCCACGTAGGGCACGCCCAGCTTCTGAAGCGCGCGCACCGACGCATGGACGTCCTGCATCGAGACGCGCCGCTCGAGCAGCCAGGGGTAGGCCGGCATGATGCTGCCCGGCGAGGTGCTGCGCGGATCGCGCATGTGCTCGTAATGCCACGCATCCGGGTACTTGCCGCCCACGCGCTGCAGGTCGGGGCCGATGCGGCGCGAGCCGAGCTGGAACGGCCGGTCGTAGGCATACTCGCCGGCCCGCGTCCACTCGCCGTAGCGGAGCAGCTCGGCGCGCATCGGGCGCACCATCTGCGAATGGCACAGGTAGCAGCCTTCGCGCACGTAGATGTCACGGCCCGCCACCTCGAGCGGCGTGTACGGCGTCACGCCCTCGAGCGGCTGCGGCCCCGCGGTCGCCGAGAACATCGGACTGATCTCGACGATGCCGCCGATCGAGATCGCCACCGTGGTCAGGATCGCGAACAGGCCGATGCGCCGCTCCAGCCGGCGATGGTAGTGCTCGGGCGCGCCCTTCTGATGCTCCGCCATGACGCGACTCCCTTCAGGCCGCGGCCGGCGCCCACGCCGGCGGCAGCGATGCGGCGCGCGCGGCGCGCACGGTCAGCACGAAGTTGACGGCCATGAGCACGACGCCCGCCAGGTACAGCAGCCCGCCCACGAAGCGCAGCCAGTAGAACGGATCGAGCTGGTTCACGATCTCGACGAAGTTCGGGTACTTGAGCTGGCCGGCGCCGTCCAGAGCGCGCCACATCAGACCTTCCATGAGGCCCGCGGCCCACATGGAGACCGTGTAGAGCACGATGCCCACGGTCGCCATCCAGAAATGCGTGGTCGCCCACTTCGGTCGGGCCAGCGGACCCCACAGCCGCGGCGCCAGCCAGTAGAGCATGCCGAAGGAGATCATGCCGACCCAGCCGAGCGCGCCGCTGTGCACGTGACCGATTACCCAGTTCGTATAGTGCGCCAGCCCGTTCACCGCTCGAATCGACATCATCGGCCCCTCGAACGTGCTCATCCCGTAGAAGCTCACCGCTACCACCATGAACTTCAGGATCGGGTCGGTGCGCAGCCGGTCCCAGGCGCCCCGCAGCGTCATCAGCCCGTTGATCATGCCGCCCCACGAGGGCGCCAGCAGCATGATGCTGAACACCATGCCGAGCGTCTGCGCCCAGTCGGGCAGCGCCGAGTAGAGCAGGTGATGCGGACCGGCCCAGATGTAGAGGAAGACGAGCGCCCAGAAGTGCACGATCGAAAGCCGGTAGCTGTAGACCGGCCGCTCCGCCGCGCGCGGCAGGAAGTAGTACATGAGCCCGAGGAACGGCGTGGTCAGGAAGAAGCCGACCGCGTTGTGACCGTACCACCACTGCACGAGCGCGTCGGTGAGACCCGCAAACACCGGATAGGAGCGGGTCAGCGTCGCCGGTACCGCCAGGCTGTTGACGATGTGCAGCACCGCGATCGTGATCACGAACGACATGTAGAACCAGATCGCCACGTACATGTGCCGGACTTTGCGGATCGCGAGCGTGCCGAAGAAGTTCACGCCGAAGATCACCCATACCAGCGTGATCAGCACGTCGATCGGCCAGATCAGCTCGGCATACTCCTTCGACTGCGTGAGCCCGAGCGGCAGCGTGATCGCGGCCAGCACGATGATCAGCTGCCAGCCCCAGAAGTGCAGGCGCGAGAGCGCATCGTTCCACATGCGCGTCTTGAGCAGCCGCTGCGTCGAGTAGTAGATGCCGGTGAAGCAGACGTTGCCGGCAAACGCGAAGATCACCGCGTTCGTGTGCAGCGGACGCAGCCGCCCGAACGTCGTCCAGGGCAGCCCCAGGTTGGCCGGCCACCAGGCCAGCTGCAGCGCGATCACCACCCCCACCAGCATGCCGACCACCGCCCAGACCACGGTCGCGGCGAAGAACAGCCGCACGATGGCGTCGTCGTACCTCACCGCCGCCATCGGCGGACCGGGGGCCGCTCGCTCCGCGCCCGGCTCGGCGACGGCGACGCCGCCCGCTCCGTATTGCACGAGGTTCTCCTGCAGGAATGTAGAGGACACGGACGGGAAGCAATTAACGATAACTGCTATCGGTGGAGCAATTGGGAGAATACCGCACGTCGGTGTGGGGAAATCCCTGATAGGAAGGACGCCGTCGGCGCGCGACTTTCACCGGAACCGTGCGCGGGCGCGCGAGGAGATTGCACCGCGCGCGAGCGCCACCGCGCGCCCGACGTGTCGCGCAGCACAAACGAAAGGGGCATCGCCTGCTCGAGATCGCCGGTGCGGCATTCATCGCGGGACTGGTCGGCTCACCGCACTGCGTCGGCATGTGTGGCGGGTTCGCGGCGGCGTGCAGCCGGCCGCGCAGCGGGCTCGCGCTCTGGCATGCCGGGCGGGTGACCACCTACGCGCTGCTGGGGGCGCTGGGCGGCCTCGCGGGCGGGCTGCTTCCCGGTCCGCGCTGGGTGCTCGTCGCCGTCTCGCTCGCCCTGCTGGTCTGGTTCGCCGCCTCGCTCGCGGAGCTGGTGCCGAAGCCGTCGCTGCGCATCCCCGTGGTGGTCCGCCTGGGCAGCGCGCTCGCGCAGCGCCGCCATCCGGGCGCTCGCTATGCGTTCGGGATGGCTACCGGACTGCTGCCCTGCGGCATGGTGTACGCCGCGCTCGCGCTCTCGCTCGCGGCCGGTTCGCCGGCGGGCGGGGCGCTCGCCATGAGCGCGTTCGGGCTCGGCACCGTTCCGGCCCTTTCGCTGCTCAGCGTCGGCGTGCGGCGCTTCGCCGCACAGGGCGTGTGGCAGCGCCGGGCGGTCGCGACGCTGGTGCTGGTGGCGGGCGTCTGGTCGATCGCGCAGCGCGGTACGCGCCCGGGGATGAGCGCGCACCCGACCGGACGCGACGTGCCTGCCGCGCATCACGCGCGCTGACGGGCGCGCTGCACCAGCAGGAGCACCGCGGTCACTACCATCCCGGCAGCCAGCAGCACGCGCCCGCCCAGCTCCTCACCGCCCAGCCACGACCCGAGCGCCACCGCGATCAGCGGATTCACGTACGTGTGGCTCGCCACCCGGGCCGCGCTCACGCGCCGCAGCAGCCAGATGTAGGCACCGAACGCGACCACCGAGCCGAACGTCACCAGGTAGCCCACCGCCAGCAGCGGCTCGAGCCCCACCGCCCCCGGATCCCAACCCCGGCCCTCGCCGAGCAGCGTCGAGAGCAGGAGCAGCATGCCGCCGCCCGCGAGCAGCTGCATGCCCGCACCGCGGAACGGTGAGCCCGTCCGTGGCACGTGGAACGTGCCCACGCTCCACGCGAAGGAGGCGATCAGCAGGCCGGCCGCACCCGCCGGATCGATCGCCGCCGCCGTGCCCGGCAGCGTCAGTACCGCCACCCCGCCGAGCCCGAGCAGCAGGGCCAGCAGGACCGCGAGGCCGGGCCGCTGCCCCTGCGAACGCGCCACCAGCCGCCCGCCTCGCCAGCCCAGCAGCACGATGAACAGCGGCTCCGTCGCGATCAGGACCGCGGCCACGCCCGAAGGAACCCGCGTCTCGCTCCACGCGAGCAGGCCGTGCCCCATCACGAAAAAGAGCGCACCCACCCGCGCCGCCGCGAGCCAGTCGCCGGCACCCGGCGCCGGCGCGCCCCGCAGCCGCGCGCCCCCGTACAGCAGCGCGCCCGCGAGCACGCTCCGCGCGCCCATCATGAGCAGCGGCGGGATCTCCTCCACCGCCACCGCGATCGCCAGGTAGGTCGAGCCCCAGACCACGTAGATCGCGAAGAACGCGGCCCAGACACCGAGCCATTCACGCGCCGGCTCGAGGCTGAGGGCGACGTCGCCCGCGGTGTTACCGACGACCCCCGGCCCCCCGACCTGCCCGTTTGCGGGGGCGACGCGCGCCGCCCCGGAACTCGCCGCCGATACCGCCGACGGCACCTATTCCTCCCCCGCCCGCCGCGGCCGGATCGCGGCCACGTACATCGTCCAGCCCCGGAGCCAGGCCGCCCCCAGCCACGCGAGCGTTTCCCGGATCCGGCCGGGCGCTCGGACGCCCCGCGCCGGCCGTGCGCTCCCCACCACCACCCGCTCCGCCCTTGCCGCCATGCCGCCCTCCTTGATGAAACCACTGTAATTCTGTATGATGGTTAGAACTGCACTACGATACTGTCGTGTGTCTAACCTGTCAACAGAGATATGGTGGTTATGGGGCAGCCAGGGTTAGAGCCGATCGAGACGATGGATCTGCCGGCCGGGGAGGCGTGCCTGGACTTCGTGAACACGGGGAGCAGGCTGATCGAGCGGCACGCGGGACTGGAGGGTGAGGCGCTGCGAGCGGCGGGTCCGTTCGGCGACCGGCTGGAGAGCTACGGGGATCTGGTGACGTTCGGGGAGCGGGCGGGGCTGATCGACGCGGGGCTGGGGCGCCGGCTGCGGGCGCGGGCGGCGGCCGAGCCGGGGGCGGCCGCGGCGGTGCTGGGCGCCGCCCGCGAGCTGCGGGAGTCGCTGTACCGCCTGTTCGCGGGGGTCGGCGATGAGGGTGGGGCGCGGGCGGCGGACCTGGAGCGGGTGCGGGACGCGGCGGCCGCGGCGGCGGCACGTCAGCGGCTGGTGCGAACGGAAAGGGGGTTCGAGCTGACCTGGCCGGAGGCCGCGGAGCTGGAGCGGCTGATCTGGCCGCTGGCGACGTCGGCCATGGCGCTGCTGGTTTCCGGCGACATGACGCGCGTGAAGGAATGTGCCAGTCACGACTGCAACTGGCTGTTCCTGGACGAGAGTCGGAACCGGAGCCGGCGCTGGTGCGACATGAAGGTGTGCGGCAACCGGGCGAAGGCCCGGCACTACTACCATCGCCACCAGGGAGGCTAGGCGGGTTCATTCCTCGCGGTGAGCGCGGCGCCGTGCGCGCGCCGCGGGGTGTGCGTGTCGCCTACTCGAGCGTGCGGCGGAAGCGCCAGGCGGCGGCGGCGAACACCGCCGCGGCCATCACGGTGAGGATGGCGAGCTGCGCCGCGATGTCGCCGAGACCGGCGCCCTTCAGGAAGATCGCGCGCACGATCTCCAGGAAGTGGCGCACCGGGTTCAGCAGCGTGAGCCACTGGAACACGGCGGGCATGGTCTCGATCGGATACATGAACCCGCTCAGGATCAGGAACGGGAGCAGCAGCAGGAACATGCCCATGAACGCCTCCTGCTGCGTGCGCGACACGGTCGAGATGAGCAGTCCGAGTCCGAGGCTCGCCAGGATGTAGATCACGGCCGCCACGAGCAGCGCGGGCGCGCTGCCGCGCAGCGGGATGTCGAACCAGAGCACGGCCACGCCGGTGATCAGCACCAGGTCGATGAGCGAGATCGCGGCGACCGGCAGGGTCTTGCCCAGGATGAGCTCGCCGGGCGTGAGCGGGCTCACCATGAGCTGCTCGAGCGTGCCCAGCTCGCGCTCGCGCACGACCGCGAGCGCGGTGAGCAGCAGCGACATCATGAGCAGCAGCATCCCCACTACCGCGGGCACGTTGTAGACGCGGCTCAGCAGCGCCGGGTTGAACCAGGCGCGGGTACGCAGATCCACGCCTCCCTCCGGCACCCCGCCGTGCCGCCGCGCGAAATCGATCCCGAACTGCTGCACGATGCGGCCCGCGTAGCCCTGCGCGACGGTGGCCGTGTTGGAGCTGCTCCCGTCCAGCAGCACCTGCACGCGCGGGGTGCTGCCCGCCGCCAGGTCGCGGGCGAAGCCGCGCGGGATCTCGAGCGCGACCTCGGCATGGTCCGCGTCCAGCGCGCGAGCCGCATCCCGGGGCGCGTCCGAGCGGCCGACCACGCGGAAATACCCGCTCGCCGTGAACGCATCGACCAGGGCGCGCGACTCGATGGTGCGATCGTGGTCCACGACGAAGGTGGGCACGTTGCGCACGTCGGTGGTCACCGCGTAGCCGAAGAGCAGCAACTGGATGATGGGGGCGCCGAACACGAAACGCTTCGTGCGCGGATCGCGCAGCAGCTGGCGCAGCTCCTTGCGGGCGAGGGCCCGGACGCGGCCGCGGTCGATCATGCCGCGATCCGCTTGCGGAAGAAGAGCGTGGCCGCACCCAGCCCGATGATCGCGAACAGGATCATGGACAGGCCCTGTGCCCAGAGCTGTTCGACGCCCGTTCCCTTCAGGAAGATGCCGCGCGTCACCGTGATGTAGTAGCGGGCCGGCACGATCTGGCTCACCGCCCGCAGCGCCGGCGGCATGCTGGCGATGTCGAACAGGAAACCGGAGAGCAGCAGGGCGGGCAGGTACGTCGCGACCAGGGCCACCTGGGTGGCGAGCAGCTGGGAGCGGAGCGCCGCGGAGATGAAGATGCCCAGCCCGAGCGCGCCCACCAGGAACAGCAGCGTCATGCCGGCGAGCAGCAGTACGCTGCCGCGCAGCGGTACCCCGAAGATGAGCATGCCGGCGACGGTCGTCACCGCCACGTCGAAGAAACCGATCGCCAGGTAGGGCAGCAGCTTGCCGAACACGACCTCGAGTCGGTGCACGGGCGTGGCCGCGAGCTGCTCCATGGTGCCGCGCTCCCACTCCCGGGCGATCGTGAGCGCGGTCAGCATGGCCGCGATGATCGACATGATCACCGCGATCAGGCCGGGCACGATCATGTGCCGGCTCTCGAGGGTCGGGTTGTACCAGACGCGCGACTCGGCCGCCAGCAGCCCGGGCCGGGCACGGCCCTGCAGCACCACGTCCGCGGACCAGCGGGCGACGATCGCGTCCGCATAGTTCAGCGCGATGGTTGCGGTGTTCGCGTCGGATCCGTCCAGCAGCAGCTGCACCGGCGCCGGTCGCGCCGCGGCCAGGTCGCGGCTGAAGCCGCGCGGGATCACCAGCACGCCGTTCACGGTGCCGTGCTGGAGCAGGTCGTCGATGCCGGCGCGCGAGTCCAGGCGCGCGACCACCTCGAAGTAGCCGCTGCCGGTGAGCGCCGCGACCAGCTCGCGGCTGTGCCGCGTGCCGTCCTCGTCGCGCACCGCGAGCCGCAGGTCCTTGATGTCCCAGGTGATCGCGTAGCCGAAGAAGATCAGCAGCAGCAGCGGCAGCGCGAACGCCAGCGCCATGCTGCGCGGGTCGCGGCGCAGCTGGATCGCCTCCTTGCGGGCAATCGCGAGCAGGCGCGTCGCCGAGAGCATGCTACCGGGCCCCCGCGCCGCCCTCGCGGCGCACCAGCGAGACGAAGACGTCCTCGAGCGAGGGGGTGATCTGCTCCAGGTGGTCACAGCTGCGGCCCGCCGCTGCGAGCGCGTCGCCGATGCGCGCCTCCGCGCCGTGCGCGTCGGCGACCGCGATGTGCACGGCCCGGCCGAACATGGCCGCCTCGACGATGCCGGGTCGGTCCCGCAGTCCCGCCACCGCGCGCGCGGCGTCATCGGTGCGGAGCGCGAAGATCGGCTCGGTGGCGAGCGCGCGGATCTCGCCAGGCGAACCTTCCGCGATCACGCGGCCGCGGTTCATGAGCAGCAGCCGGTGGCAGTACTCCGCCTCCTCCATGTAGTGCGTGCTCACCAGCACCGTGGTGCCCTGCGCGGCCAGCTCGTAGATCAGGTCCCAGAACGCGCGCCGCGCGACCGGGTCGACGCCGGAAGTGGGCTCGTCGAGGAACAGCAGCGGCGGCTCGTGCAGCACCGCGCAGCCGAGCGCGAGGCGCTGCTTCCAGCCCAGCGGCAGCTCCCCGGTGAGCCGCTCCGTACCACGCTCCAGGCCGGCCATGCGCAGGGCCCACGCCGTCCGTTCGCGGCGGCGCTCGCCCTGCACGCCGTACAGCCCGGCGAACAGCTCCAGGTTCTCGGCCACGGTGAGATCGCCGTAGAGCGAGAATTTCTGCGACATGTACCCGATGCGCGCGCGCAGCGCGAGCGCGTCCCGGGCGACGTCCAGCCCGGCCACGATGGCATGGCCTGCCGTGGGACGGAGCAGGCCGGTGAGCATCTTGAGCGTCGTGGTCTTGCCCGCCCCGTTCGGACCCAGGAACCCGTAGATCTCGCCGGCCGCGACCCGGAAGCTCACGCCGTCCACCGCGGTGAACGCGCCGAACCGGCGCACCAGCTCGCGGACCTCGATGGCGGTCCCCGCGTTTCGTGGCGGCACTCCCGCTGCGGCTTCGTGCCGCGTGCTCATGGCGCCTCCGCGCGGCCGGGGGCATCGCGCCGCGGGCTCATGCCGCCTCCGCGGCTTCGGCCGCGACCAGGTCGATGAAGACGTCCTCCAGCGACGGCTCGCCCCAGGCGACATCGCTCACGCCCTCGATGGCGCGCAGCAGGTCAGGGTCCGCGCCCTCCTCCAGCACCACGTGGATGGCCGTGCCGAAGAGGGCGGCGCGACGCACGGCGGGGTGGGCGCGCAGGCGATCGCGTACGACGCGCGGCTGCTCGGCGCTCGCGATCACGAGCCGGCCCGCGAGCCGCTGCTGCAGCGGGGCGGGGGCGGTGAGCGCGAGCGTGCGGCCCTCGTGCAGCAGCACGACCCGGTCGCAGCGCTCGGCTTCATCCAGGTAGGACGTGCTCACGATCGTGGTGACGCCCTCGGCGACCATCTCGTGCAGGATCAGCCACAGGTCGCGGCGCGAGATCGGGTCGACGCCGAACGTCGGCTCGTCGAGCAGCAGCAGGCGCGGCTGGTGGATGAGCGCGCAGCTGAGCGCGAGCTTCTGCTTCATCCCGCCCGAGAGCGCGCCCGCGAGCCGGTGCTCGAACTCGCCCAGGCTCGAGAACCGATAGAGCCGCTCGCGGCGCGCGGGCCGGTCCCGGCGCGGCACGCGGTAGAGGTCGGCGTAGAAATCGATGTTCTCGCGGACCGTCAGGTCCTCGTAGAGGCCGAAGCGCTGGGCCATGTATGCGAGCGCCGGCTTCGCGCCCTCCGGGTCGCGGGCCACACTCACGCCCGCGATCGTCGCATCCCCGCCGCTCGGCGGCAGCACGCCCGCGAGCATCCGCAGCGTCGTGGTCTTGCCCGCACCGTCGGGACCGACGATGCCGAACAGCTCGCCGGGCGCCACTTCGAAGTCGAGGCGATCCACCGCGGTGAGCGCGCCGAAGCGGCGCGTCAGCCCCGATACCCGGACCAGCGGCTCGCTCACCGAACCGGCTCCGACGCGCGCAGTGTGCCGCGAGGTGCGACCACGCTCGCACACCCGATCACTCGCTGGCCTCCGTGCGCCGCGCCGCGAGGCGTACGTCCGCGGGCACGCCCGACTTGAGTACGAGCGCGCTGTCGCCCGTGATCGCCACCTTGACGGCGTACACCAGCTTCACGCGCTCCTCCGCGGTCTGCACGTTGCGCGGCGTGAACTCGGCCTCGCCGGCGATGAAGGAGACGCGGCCGGCGTACTCGCGTCCGGGATAGCTGTCCGCCGTGATGATCGCGTCCTGTCCGATGGCGACGCGCCCGACCTCGTCTTCGCGCACGTAGATGCGCACCCAGCGGTCGGCCGGATCCATCACCGTGAGCACCGGCAGGCCGGGCCCCACCGTCTCGCCCGGCTCGCGGTGGCGCACGCTCACCACGCCCCCGAACGGCGCGCGGATGCGCGCGTTGTCGAGCTGCGCGTCGACCTGGGCGAGGGCGGCCTCGGCGGCCTGCACCGCCGCCGCCTGCGCCGTGATGCGCTCCGCGCGCGGCCCCTCGTCCACCAGGCGCGCCGCCTGCTGCGTCTGCCGGTGCTGGGCCTGCGCCACCCGGTACGCGGTCTCCGCCTGGTCGAGCGCCTCGCGGCTGATGGCGCCGCCCTCGTGCAGCACGCGGCTGCGCGCGTACACGCGCTCCGCTTCCTCGAGCCGCTGCTGGGTCGCGCTCGCCCCGGCCTGAGCCTGCGCGCGCTCCTGCGGTCGGGCGCCGCGCCGCAGCTCCGCGAGCAGGGCGCGCGCCCCGGCCAGCTGCGCCTCGGCGGCCGCACGCCGCGACTCCAGCTCCGCTACCTCGAGGCGCGCCAGCTCGGCGCCCGCGGTGACGCGGTCGCCCTCGCGTACCGCGATGCTCGCGATGCGGCCGCCCAGCTGGAAGCCGAGATCGGCCTCGGTGGCCTCGACCGTGCCCGACGCCAGCACCAGCTCGTCATCGCCGCCGCCCCGGAGCAGCAGCCAGCCGACCAGCGCCAGCACGAGGATCACACCCAATCCTGCAGCAATCCGCTTCCGCTTCATCGTCCCGTCTCCAGGCTGGCGAACCGCCGTTGCGATGTTCGGCTCATGGTTGCGACTCCAGGTGGCTCCTCAGCCACGCGGCATCCAGGACGCCGGTGAGGCGCGCCAGCTCCACGCGCGCGAGCAGCGCCGAGTAGCGCGCGTCGGTGAGCGCGGAGCGCGCCCGGAGCAGCTCCGCCTCGGCCGTCAGGTAGTCGGTCTGAATGCCCGCGCCCTGGTCGAGCGCCAGCTTCTCGACACGCGCGACCTCGATGGCCTGCGTCACGGCGTCATCGAGCGCCGTGGCGCGCGCTTCCGCCGACGCCCAGGACGCGATCGCCGCATCCACGGCATCGGCCACGCGCAGCTCGACGCTGCGCAGCTCCGCCTCCGCCGCCGACAGCTCCGCCTGCGCGCGGTCGCGCGCGGCACCGCGGGAGCCGCCCGTGAACAGCGGGTAGCCCAGCTGCACACCGGTCTGCCATTCCCCGGCCTCGCGGCCCGCGTCGCTGCCGTACTCCACGTAGCGGGCCCCGAGCTGCAGGCGCGGCAACCACAGCGCGCGCGCCTCGCCGGCGCCGCGCGCCGCGGCCGCGACCTGCGCCCGGGCGCGAGCCACCTCCGCGCTGCGATCGAGCGCCTCCGCCAGCGCCGCGTCGCGTGCCGGCGGGGCCGCGGCCGGGGCCGCAGCCGGTAGCAGTGCGAGCGCGCGCAGCGCCTCCGGCTCGAGCCCGAGCAGGCGCGCGAGGGTGCGCTCGGCCACGTCGAGCTGGGCCGCCGCCTGAACCGTGTCCGCGAGCGCGGCCGCGAGCGCCGCGTCCGCGCGCAGCCGGACCAGCAGGGCGGCGCGCCCCTCCGCGAACAGCAGCCCCGCGCGCGTCTGCTCGAGCGCGACCGCCGCGAAGCGCGAGCGCTGCGCGTCGAGCTGCTCGCGTTGCGCGAGGACGCGCAGGTAGGCGCCCGACACCTGTGCGGCGAGCGCCTGCCGGGTCGCGCGCGCCGTCTCCCGCGCCGCGTCCTCCAGCCGTGACGCCCGCCCGATGCGGGCGCCGCGCGCACCGCCGTCGAAGAGCGTGTAGCTCAGGTTCACGCCCCCCTGGTAGAGCGTGCGCTCGAACTGCGGCGGGTCCTGCGGATCGAAGCCGTGCAGTGGCGCCACCACCATCGGCTCCGCGTGTCGGGTCGCGTTCGCATCGAGCGAGAGCGACGGCAGCAGCGCCGAGCGCGCTTCCGCGGTGCCGCTCGCCGCCCGCGCTAGCCCCGCCTCCGCGGCAGCCACCGAGGGGTGCGCCCGCTCCGCGAGAAGTACCGCGTCTGCTACCGTGAGCCGCTGCTGCCCCGCAAGCGGCGTCGCGAGCAGCACGAACCCGGCCCAGAACCACGTCGCCTTCATCATGCGCCTCCCTCTTCCGGCCACACCGCGAGACCGCCGCGCACGAACGCCTCCGCATTCGCGATCACCCGGGCGCGGACCGGGGCTTCGGCCAGGTCGACGCCCGCAATGTCACGCAGCACGCTGCGGAACAGGTTCGCATGCACCGGGTGCGCGATGATCGTGAGCGCCATGAGCCGCGGCTCGCCGGGTCGCATCGTGCCCTCCGCCTGACCCTCCGACACCAGCGTCGTGAGCGCCGCGAAGAGGCGGCCCATGTGCCGCAGCGCCGCGTCCGGCAGCATCCGACCGTTTGCCAGCTCCTGCAGCAGCAGGCGCGGTGTGTCCGGGTGCGCGTCGAAGTACTCGAACATCGTCCGCACCACCGCCGCGACCCGCTCCAGCGCCGGCCGCGGCTCCGCGATCAACGCCGTCAACCGGTCCGCCAGCGGACCCACCGCCCCGTCCACCACCGCGTCGTAAAGCGCGCGCTTCGACCCGAAGTGGTAGGTGATCGCGCCCAGGTTCGCCCCGGCGCCCGCCGTGATCGTGCGCACCGAGGCGGCGTCGAAGCCGCGCTCCGCGAACGCCTCCCGCGCCGAGAGCAGCAACGCTTCGCGCGTCGAGGCATCCGCCCCGTCGAACGGTTCGGGCACGGGAGCCTCCCTCGGCAGTATGGGATCCGGTCGCGGTCTCTGTTTCATACGTATGTATGAATAGCCCGCCCGCTTTTCCCGCGCAAGGCCTGCGGGGCGGAAGCTCCCAACCCACCGAGCCCGACGGCAGGCGGCCAGGCGCTGACCTCATTCTTGCGACTATATATCAAAACTACTTGACTAAATGTCGCTGATGCTTTGCACATATGGCCAACGCCACCTGGCGATGGATGTCCGCGCAGGCCCCGGTCCACTCTCATGCCGGAGGCTCACGTGACCGCGAGCGACCGCCGAACGATCAGCACTCTCGTCCTCTGGGCCCTTGCCTACCTGGTGGCTCGTTTCGCCGCGGAGCTGCTGGAGCGCGGCTCGCCGCTGCTGCTGCTGCTGGTGATTCTGCCGGCGGTGCCCTTCGCGTTGTTTCTGCGCGCGCTGGTCGCATCGATTCGTGGCGCGGACGAGCTGGAGCGGCGCATCCAGTTGGAGGCGCTGGCGGTGGCGTTCCCGCTGACGCTGTTCCTGCTGATGGTGCTGGGGCTGCTGGAGCTGGCGACCGAGCTGAGCCCGGCGGACTGGAGCTATCGGCACCTCTGGCCGTTCATGGTGGTGTTCTGGATTCTGGGCCAGACGATCGCGCGCCGGCGGTACGCATGAACAACCGGCTGCGGCTGCGGCGCGCCGAGCGTGGCTGGACGCAGCAGGACCTGGCGGACCGGGCGCAGGTGTCGCGCCAGACGATCAATGCCATCGAGACGGGCCGGTACGATCCCAGTCTGCCGCTCGCATTCGCGCTCGCGCGGATCTTCGAGACGACGATCGAGCAGCTCTTCGAGCCTGAGTAGCGTGGCCCGGACCGAGGGCAGCGTTTCGACTTGACGGATCAGGGCGAAGTTTGCAGGGCTCGGTTGGGCTGGCCCAGGAGCGCAAGTTCACGCGCCGCCCGTTGCACGCGCGGCCGGACGTTCGCATCACCCTCGTCATAGAGTTGCAGTAGCATACCGTAGTAATTCGCGGCCG
>DATHVV010000219.1:0-55130 GCA_035461105.1 Longimicrobiales bacterium
GACCCATCTCGTCATCATCAGCGGCCTCTCCGGCGAGGAGCGGTTCGCGCGGGACTTCTCCGCCTGGACTTCGCAGCTGGCCCGGGCTGCGGAGGAGCGGCACGGGGTGCCGGGAGCGAACATCACGGTGCTCTCCGAGGCGGGGGCGGGCGCGGCGAAGTCGACGAAGGAGAACGTGGCGGCGGCGCTGCGGCGGGTCGGATCACAGGCGGGGGCGGCGGATGACGTCGCCATCGTGCTGTTCGGCCACGGCAGCGCGAGCGGTCCCGAGGGGCGCATCAACCTGCCGGGGCCGGACCTCACGGCGTCGGAGCTGGCGACGCTGCTCGACGGACTCACCGTGCGGCGCACGATCGTCGTGAACACGGCGAGCGCGAGCGGTGCGTTCCTGGTGCCGCTCGCGAAACCGGGGCGGATCATCATCACCGCGACGAAATCAGGGATGGAGCAGAACGAGACCATGTTCCCGCGCTTCTTCGTGGCGGCGTTCACCGGCGATGGCGCGGATGCGGACCGCGACGGGCGGGTGTCGATGCTGGAGGCGTTCACGTACGCGAAGCGCGAGGTGGAGCGCGCCTACGCGTCGGACCGGCGGCTGCTCACCGAGCACGCCCAGCTCGAGGCCGATGGGGATGGCAAGCCCGATGCGGAAGTCGTGGCCGCTCGCGGCGACGGCGCGGCTGCGCGTGCCGTGTTCCTGGGTGGGGCCGCCGCCACCGCGGCGGCCGCGGCACCGGCGGACGCGAGCCCGGAGCTGCGCGCACTGTACGAGGAGAAGCGCCGCCTGGAGGGCGAGCTGGAGACGCTGCGGGAGCGGCGCGAGAGCCTGCCTTCGGCGGAGTACCAGCAGTCGCTCGAGCGGCTGCTGCTCGAGCTGTCGCGGAACGGCCAGGCGATCCGCCGGCTGGAGGGCGGCTCGTGAGGCGCGCCCGCCTGGTCCTCGGCATCACGTGCACGGCGGCGTGCGTGCTGCTGCTCGCGCAGCCGGCCTGCGCGCGCCAGGAAGCGGAGGCGGCGCCCGCGGTCGCGCCGCAGGAGCTGGCCTCGTGGGAGGCGCGCCTGGCGCAGCAGGAAGACGCGGTCCGGCGCGCCCCCGCGGACGTGCGCGCGCGGCGCGAGCTGGTGCGCACGCTGCTGCTGCTCGGGCGCTCGGAGCGGGCGGAGGGCGTCGCCCGCGAAGGCGAGCCGATCGAGCTGGCGGCGTCGCTCGGCGAGGTGCTCGCGCGTCGCGGCCGCGCGGCGGATGCCGAGGCGGCGTTCCGCCGCGCGATCGAGGGCGGCGCGAGCGATGCGCTGCCGGCGCGCTACCGGCTGGGCGTGCTGCTGCAGCGCCGCGGCGAGCATGCTGCCGCCGCGCGCGAGCTTGAGGCGGTGGTCGATCGGTACCGGATGTCGCAGCGACTCGATGCCGCGGAACTCACCGCAGTCGCGGGGGCGCTCCGCGAGCTGGGCGCGCGCGACCCGCAGCGGTTCCACGACGCGGTGCGCGTCTACGAGGAGGCGGTGCGCGCGGACCCGGACGCGATCGACGCGCGGCTGCACGAGGCCGCGCTGTTCCTGGAGAAGTACAACAGCACGGACGCGCAGGCGCTGCTCCGCGAGGCGTTGACCCGGCAGCCCGGCCACCCGGAGGCGCTGCTGCTGCTCGCCCAGGCCAAGCGCTTCGATGGCAGCGACGAGGCGCTCACGCTGGTCCGCCGGGCGCTCGCCATGAACCCGGAGCTCGTGCCCGCACGCGTCTTCCACGCCCAGCTGCTGCTCGGGCTCGAGGACGCGGCCGCCGCGGAGCAGGAGGTCGAGCGCGCGCTCGCGTTCGATGCGACGTCGCTCGAGGCGCTCGCGGTCCTCGCCGCGATCCGCTCGCTGGCGGGCGATGAGCGCGGCTTCGAGGCCGCGCGCCGGCGCGCCGTGACGGTGAACCCGCGCTACTCCGGGCTGTTCACGATCGCCGCCGAGCTGGCCGTGCAGCAGCGCCGCTACGCCGAGGCCGTCGCGCTCGCGGAGCGGGCGGTCCGGCTCGACAGCAGCGACTGGGCCGGGTGGGGACAGCTCGGCCTGAACCAGTTCCGCCTGGGCCGGATCGACGCGGCCCGCGCCAGCCTGGAACGCTCCTTCGCGGGCGATCCATTCAACGTCTGGATCAAGAACACGCTCGACCTGCTCGACACGTACCCGCAGTACGTGACGCGTACCGGGGAGCGCAGCGAGTTCTTCCTGCATGGCGACGAGGCCGAGCTGCTCGCGCTCTACGCGGAGCCCCTCGCCGCCGAGGCCATCGACTCGCTGTCGCGCCGCTACGAGTACCGGCCTTCCGGCCCCGTGCGTGTCGAGGTGTTCCCCCGCCACGCCGACTTCTCGGTGCGCACCGTGGGGCTCACCGGGCTCGGCGCGCTCGGCGTCGCGTTCGGCGAGCAGCTGGTGATGGACTCGCCCGCGGCCCGCGAGCGCGGCGCCTTCAACTGGGGGTCCACGCTCTGGCACGAGCTCGCGCACACGTTCACGCTCGGCGCATCGCGCAACCGCGTGCCGCGCTGGCTCACCGAAGGACTCTCCGTCTACGAGGAGCGGCGCGCGCGACCCGGCTGGGGCGAGGAGATCACGCTCGACTGGGCACGCGCGTGGACGGATGGGCGCATGCTGCCGGTGAGCCGGCTGAACGAGGGGTTCGTGCGGCCGCAGTACCCGGCCCAGGTCGTGCACTCGTACTACCAGGCGTCGCTCGTGGTCGAGCTGATCGAGCAGGAGCACGGCTTCGCCGCGATCCGGCGCATGCTGCGCGAGTACGGCGCGGGTCGGACTCCCGAGGAGGTGTTTCGCACCGCGCTCCGCACCACGCCGGAGGCGTTCGACGAGTCGTTCGAGCGTTACGTGGCGACGCGCTTCGCGACTCAGCTCGCGGCCGTGCGCGGCGACCCCGGCGATCCCGGCTCGTACGTACGCGACGTGACCGAGGGACGGCGCCTCGCGGACGGTGGGCGCAGCGCCGACGCGGTGCGCGTGCTCGAGCGCGCGCGCGACGCATTCCCGGAGCACGCCTCGCCCGGTAGCCCCTACCACCTCCTGGCCGACCTGCACGAGCGCGCCGGCGACCCCGCGGCGGCCGCCGCCGAACTGGAGCAGGCGTTCTCGCTGGCCGACGCGGACTACGACGCCATGCTGCGCGCTGCTGGGCTGCGGCTCGCGACCGGCGACACGGCGCGCGCCGCGGCCGCGCTCGAGCGCGCCGTCTGGCTGCACCCCTACGATCCGGACGTGCACGCGCAGCTGAGTACGCTGCTCGCCGCGCTCGGCCGGCACGGTGGGGCGGTACGCGAGCGGCGCGCCGTGCTTGCGCTCGATCCGCCGAACCGCGCCGAGGCACTGTACCAGCTGGCGCTCGCGCTCCACCGCGCCGGCGATGCCGCCGCCGCACGCACGGAAGTGCTGCGCGCGCTCGAGCTCGCGCCCGGCTTCGCGGCCGCACAGGACCTGCTGGTGCGGCTCGCCGGAGGCGACTCG
Source organism: Longimicrobiales bacterium (assembly GCA_035461105.1). Classification (GTDB taxonomy): domain Bacteria; phylum Gemmatimonadota; class Gemmatimonadetes; order Longimicrobiales; family RSA9; genus VEPF01. The sequence goes on from DATHVV010000219.1 coordinate 3,499, forward strand.
TGAGGCCGGCACTGTCGGCGTTCGCGCTCGCGACCGCGCTCGCGACCGGGCTGGGCGCGGCCCTGGCTGCGGTCGCACCGGTGTACCAGCGGCAGCCGTGGGCACCGGAGGGCACGCTGGCCGCCGCGACCACCGCCAGGCTCGCGCTGGCCGCGGAGCGCGCCGCCGCACAGGAGCGCGAGTATCCGTTCACGCCGTACGACGGCCGCTTCATCTTCGTGCGTATCTTCTTCGAGGCGCAGCTCGGCAGCTTCGGCAGGTTCCGCGGCGGGGGCGAGCCGCCCTGGCACCACGACTACCCCTACGCGGAGCGCAACCTCACCAGTATCCTGGCCGAGATCTCGCGCACGCGTGCCTACACGGGCGGCGGCAACGTCTTCAGCCTGAAGGACCCGGAGCTGTTCCGGTTCCCGGCCGCGTGGCTCGCCGAGCCCGGGCAGTGGAACCCGACCGACGAGGAGGCTGCGCTGCTCGGCGCGTACCTGCGCAAGGGCGGCTTCATCATCTTCGACGACTTCGATGGCCCCGACCTGGATCACCTGGTGCGCACCATGGAGCGCGTGCTGCCCGGACTCCGACCCATCCGTCTGGACGGCACCGAGCCGATCTTCCGTGCATTCTTCGAGGTGCAGCCCTACGAGCTCCAGTTCCAGAGCTACCGCGCGTCGCGCGGCCAGCCCGAGCAGTACTGGGGCTACTTCGAGGACAACGACAGGACCCGTCGCCAGATCGCGATCCTGAATCACAACAACGACATCGGCGAGTTCATGGAGTACAGCGCGACCGGCTTCTCCGCCGTCAACATGGCGAACGAGGCGTACAAGCTGGGCGTGAATTACATACTGTATGCGATGACGCATTGAAGGGGATAGGGATAGGGATAGGGATAGGGATAGGGACGGCCTCGACCCTTCCTCTTCCCGGTATGAGGACGCGCCGAGGCTGGGGTCAAGAGTCCTATCCCTATCCCTATCCCTATCCCTGACGACGAAAGGAGTCAGAATCGTGGCAACTTCGGTAGCTGAAGAACGCCTGACGCAGCAAGACGATGTCGTCCTGGCGGACCGGCTGAAGGAGGGGGCGGAGCGGATCCGGGCGGAGCTGCGCAAGCTGATCGTGGGGCAGGATGACGTGATCGAGCACATGCTGCTCTCGCTGTTCGTGGGCGGCAACTCGCTGCTGATCGGCGTGCCGGGGCTGGCGAAAACGCTGCTGGTGCATTCGCTCGCCCAGGTGCTGCAGCTAAAGTTCGCGCGCATCCAGTTCACGCCCGACCTGATGCCCTCCGACATCACCGGCACCGACATCATCCAGGAGGACGCGGCCAGCGGGCGGCGCGAGATGGTGTTCGCGCCCGGGCCGATCTTCGCGAACATCGTGCTGGCCGACGAGATCAACCGGACTCCGCCCAAGACGCAGTCGGCGCTGCTCGAGGCGATGCAGGAGCACCGCGTCACGATCCAGGGACGCACCTACCGGCTGGACGAGCCGTTCCACGTCTTCGCGACGCAGAACCCGATCGAGCTGGAGGGCACCTACCCGCTGCCCGAGGCACAGCTCGACCGGTTCATGTTCCAGATCGTGATGGAGCACCTGCCGGAGATCGAGGAGCTGGAGGTGGTGCGCTCCACGACCGCGGTGCAGGACTACCAGTTCGATGCGGTGCTCTCGGGTGCGGACCTGATCGCGTTCCAGCAGCTGGTGCGCAAGGTGCCCGTCTCCGAGGCGGTGCTCCGCTACGCGGTCACCCTGGTGCGCACCAGCCGCCCGGACGGGGCGGGCCCGCCCGACTTCGTGGGCAGGTGGGTGTCCTACGGCGCGAGCGTGCGCGCCGCCCAGTACCTGGTGCTCGGGGGCAAGGCCCGCGCCCTGATGCGCGGCCGCTACCACGTCGCGATCGAGGACATCCGCGCGCTCGCGCACCCGGTGCTCCGGCACCGCATCCTGCGCAACTTTCACGCGGAATCGGAGCGCGTCACCACCGACCAGCTGATCGACCGGCTGCTGGAGCGGGTCCCGGCGCCGAAGTCCGGGATGTAGCGCGCCGCGCGTTGCACGAGCAAGAGATCGCGACGCGGGGCGCGCGAGCGAGGGCAGGAAAACGCTCAGGTCAGGAAGGCAGGGAAGAGCGATGCGAATGCGTCACAGTGCGGAGCCGGTACCGGGCACGGGGTTCATCGATCCCGCGGTACTCGCCCGCATCGGCAACCTGCAGCTGGTCGCGCGCAACGTGGTGGACGGGTTCATCAACGGGCTGCACCGCGCGCCCTGGCTGGGCCTGTCGCTCGACTTCGCCGAGCACCGTGCCTACATGCCCGGCGATGACATCCGGCGCATCGACTGGCGGCTCTACGCACGCACGGACCGCTACCACGTGAAGGAGTTCGAGGCGGACACGAACGCGAACTTCGTGGTCCTGCTCGACACCTCCGCGTCCATGGGCTGGGCGAGCGGCGCGGTCACGAAGTTCGACTACGCGCGCTTCCTGGCCGCAAGCCTCGCGTACTTCTCGCACCAGCAGCGCGACCGGGTTGGCGTGATCACGTTCGGGACCGACATCGTGGACTACGTTCCGGCCTCGGCGCGGCACATGGACGTGCTGCTGCACACCGTCGATCGCAGCCGCGCCGGTGGCGGCAGCGACCTGACGAGGGCGCTCCGCAGCGTGAACGAGCTGCTGCGCCGGCGCGGGCTCGTGGTGCTGATCTCGGACCTCTACGACGACCCGGCACGGGTCCTCGCGGCGGTGAGCCCGCTGCGTTTCCGGGGTCACGACGTGATCGTCTTCCACGTGCTCGACCCGGCCGAGCTGGACCTGCCGTTCGATGACGCGCTCAGCCTCGAGGACGTGGAGACCGAGGAGCAGCTGCCGGTCGTGCCGGACCAGCTGCGCCTGCGCTATCGCGAGCTGGTGCGCACGCACTGCGAGACCCTGGAGCGCGAGTTCACGAACCAGCGCATCGATTACGCGCTGCTCGATACGTCGCAGCCGCTCGATCATGCCCTGTTCTCCTACCTCGCCGCGCGCGAGCGCCTGAGCCGGAGCCGCTGATGCCGCTCCAGTTTCTGGCCCCGCTCTTCCTGATCGCCGCCGCGGCCATCGCGCTGCCGGTCGTGCTGCACCTGATCCGGCGCGAGCAGCGCGAGGCGACGCGCTTCCCGTCGCTCATGTTCGTGCGCCAGGTGCCGCACCGCGTCACGCGCCGGCGCCGGCTCCGCGACCTGCCGCTGCTCGCGTTGCGCGTGCTCGCGCTGCTGCTCCTCGCGGGCGCGTTCGCACGTCCGCTCCTCGAGCGCGAGCGGGGCGTGGCCGCGGGCGCAAACACCGGTCCGCGCGAGGTCGTGATCCTGCTCGACCGCTCCTACAGCATGGCGCGCGCGGGCAGCTGGGAGCGCGCGCTCGCGGCCGCGCGCGCCGAGATCGACGGGCTCGGCGGCGGCGACCGCGCCAGCCTGGTCGGGTTCGACGCGAACGCGGCCCTGCTGAGCCCGCCCGGCGCGGATCGGGTCCGCCTGCGCGGGATGCTCGGCGAGCTGCGTCCCGGCGACGCGGGTACACGCTTCGATCCGGCGCTGCGCCTGGCCGGCAGTATCCTGGCGGGGTCGCCGCTCGCGCGCCGCGAGGTCGTCGTGATCAGCGACCTGCAGCGTATCGGCGCGGGCGAGGGCATCGAGGCGAAGCTGCCGCCGGGGGCGACGCTGCGGGTGGTGCCGGTGGCGCCGTCGGCGGGACGCAACCTGGCGCTTGGCGCAGTCAGCTTCGGGCGGGAGCGGTTCGCCGGGCAGGAACGCATCACCGCCAGCGCGCGCGTCGTGAACCCGGGCGCGGCGGCGGCCAGCGTCACCGTCACGCTCGAGGTTGACGGGCGTGTGCTCGCGTCGCGCAGCGCGAACGTCGGGGCGCACGCCGCCGCCGTCGTGCCGTTGCCGCCGTTCACGCTGGCCGCTCCGGTACGCGGCCGGGTCCGACTCGAGGACGACGCCCTCGCCGCCGACAATGCCTGGCACTTCGCGCTCGCGCCGGACCAGGCGACGCGCGTGCTGGTGGTCGCGCCCGACGCCGGCGCTTCGCTGTTCCTGGAGCGTGCGCTCGAGGTTGGCGGCGAGCCCGGGTTCCGGGTCGCGGCGCAGCGCTCGCTGCCCGCGTCGCTCGACGGCTACGACGTGGTGGTGGTGAACGGTGCGGCGCTGCCGGGCGGCGCGGCGGCGCAGGCCCTGCGCCGCTGGGTAGCGTCGGGCGGCGGGCTGGTAGTGGCGCTCGGTCCGGCGAGCGGCGCAGCGACGGCGGAGGCGCTGCTGCCCGGAGCACCGGGGCAGCTGGTGGACCGAACCCAGGGCGGCGGGGCGGCGCTCGGCTACGTGGACCTGGCTCACGGCGCGCTCGAGCTGTTCCGCACCCCGCGAAGCGGTGATCTGACCGCGCCGCGCTTCTATCGCTACCGGCCGCTCCGGATCCCGGCCGCGGGGGACAGCGCGGTGCGGGTTCTCGCCCGCTTCGACGACGGCGGGGTCGCGCTCGCCGAGCGGCGCGTCGAGCGCGGGCGCGTGCTGGCGTTCGCGTCGACGCTCGACCGCTCCTGGAACGATCTGCCCGTCCAGCCGATCTTCGTGCCGCTCACGCATCGGCTGGTCCGCTACGCCGCCGCGGTCGCGCCCCTGATCCCGGCGCACGTCGTGGACGACGTGGTGGATGCGCGTGCCGCGGCGCACGCCGACGAGCAGCAGCCGCTGCTGGTCGTGGCGCCGTCGGGTGCGCGAACGGAGCTGCCGCCGGGGGCGCGTGCGCTGCCGCTGGCGGAGGCCGGCTGGTATACGGTGCGCGCGGCGGACCGCGCCGACGACGTGCTCGCGGTGATCGCGAGCAACGTGGACGTGCGCGAGTCCGAGCCGGCGGCGTTGCCCGGTGACGAGCTGATCACGGTCGCGACGCTGCCGGGGGCGCCCGGTGCGCCGCTCCAGGCGTCCGCGGTTCCGCTCGAGGAGCGGGAGCGGCGCCAGTCGCTGTGGTGGTACCTGCTGGCGGCCGCGATCGCGCTGCTGGTGGTGGAGACGGTGCTCTCGAACCGCGGCCGGCGGGCCGCGGCACGGATCCAGGAGGGTCGATGAGTCGCAGGAACCTAGACCCGGCAGCGCGGTCGCCCGATGGTGGCGCGCGCGCGCCTGGCGGTGCCCGCGCGTCGCTGCGCCCGGGCGGCAGCGACGCGCGCTCGCTCACCGGCATCGTGCGCGCGGTGCGCCGCCGCTGGCGTCTGCGCCTCGCGCTGCGCGGCGCGACGATCGTCGGTGCGATCGCCATTGCCGTGGTCGTGCTGGGGGCGTGGGGGCTGGAGCGGGCGGGCTTCTCGGCGGGTGCGCTGCTCACGCTGCGCACCGCCAGCTACGCGGCGCTCGCGCTCGCGCTCTGGCACTGGCTGTTCCGACCCCTGGCCCGACGCACCACCGACGAGCAGGTGGCGCTGTACCTGGAGGAACACGAGCCGGCGCTGCAGGAGCTGGTGGTGAGCGGTCTCGAGCTGGAGCGGAGCGGTGCCCTCGACCCCTTCGCGCGGCGCACCATCGAGCGCGCCCTCGAGCGCTGCGCAGCGATGGGTGATGGCCATACCATCGAGCGGCCGCAATTGCGCCGGTTCGCCGGCACGTTCGCGACCGTCGCACTGGTGGCTCTCGTCCTGGGCGCGTTCCGGCCGGGGTTCCTGCGCGATGGCGCGGGCGCGCTGCTCAATCCGCTGGCGGATGCCGCGGCGGCCGCGCGGTACGCGATCCTGGTCGAGCCCGGCAGCGTCACGCTGCCGCGCGGCGCCGACCAGGCGATCCGGGCGCGGCTGCGCGGATTCGAGGCCCAGGATGCCGAGCTGGTGCTGCGGGCCGGGGCTGATTCGTCGTTCCAGCGCATCGCCATGTATGCGGTCGGCGACTCAACCGGCTACGAGGTGATGCTCTTCGGCGTGGCTGCGGGCACCGAGTACTTCGTCGAGGCGGGCGGCGTGCGCTCGGCGGTCTACCGGCTCGATGTGAGCGACCTGCCCTACGTCGAGCGCATCGACCTGGAGTACGAGTTCCCGGCCTACACCGGGCGTGAGCCCGAGCGTGTCGAGGATGGCGGTGACGTGGTCGTGCTGCGCGGCACCACCGTCCACGTGGAGGCGCGGACCACCGTGCCCGCCGCCGCCGGCACGCTCGTGCTCTCGGACGGCCGCCGGATCGAAATGTCGCTCGATTCGGCTGGCGTGCTCGCCGGCGCGTTCCGGGTGGATGCCGCCGGGTTCTACCGGCTGGAGCTGGGCACCGCCACGGGCGAGACGCTGAACGGGTCGCCGCAGTACACCATCGACGTGCTCGACGACCGCGCGCCCTCCGTGCGCTTCACGAAGCCGGGGCGGGACCATCGCCCTACCTCCGTGGACGAGGTGTTCCTCGAGGTGCAGGCCGAGGACGATCACGGCGTGCGCGCGATCGACCTGGTCTACGCCGTGAACGGCACCGACCCGCGCACCCTCCAGCTGTTCCGCTCGGGCGCCGGACTCACCGAGGTCGCGGCCGGACATACCCTCTACCTCGAGGAGCTGGAGCTGCGGCCGGGCGACGTCATCTCCTACTTCGCCCGTGCCCGTGACCACGCGGGTGTGTCCCGCGAGGTGACGAGCGACATCTACTTCCTGACGATCCGGCCGTTCGGCCGCGAGTACCGGCAGGCCGAGAGCGGACCGCCCCCCGAGGGCGGCGGTGGCGGCGCCGGCGAGAACCCGGGCGAGCTGTCGCAGCAGCAGCGCGAGATCATCGCCGCGACGTTCAACCTGGGCCGGGACAGCGCGCAGTACTCGCCGGAGCGGTTCCGCGAGCACTTGAACACGATCACGCTCATGCAATCCCGCCTGCGCGACCAGGTACGGGCTCTGGCCGAGCGCATGAACAACCGGCAGATAACGCAGGACACGATCTTCGCGCGCATCGCGGCGCTGCTGCCCGAGGCGGCCGCGGTGATGGACACGGTGCTCACGGCGCTCCGCACGCGTGGGCCCGCGGGCGCGCTCCAGCCGGAGCAGCGCGCGCTCCTGCCCCTGCTGCGCGCTGAGGCGCTCTACCGCGAGGTGCAGGTCGCGCTGCAGCAGCAGCCGGGCGCCGGCGGTGGCGGCGCGCCCAACGCGGAGGACCTGGCCGACCTCTTCGAGCTGGAGCTCGACAAGCTGCGCAACCAGTACGAGACCGTACAGCGCGGCGAGCGCGAGCAGGCGCAGGCCCAGGTCGACGAGACACTCGAGAAGCTGCGCGAGCTCGCCCGTCGCCTGCAGCAGGAGAACGAGCGGGCGCGCCGACAGGCCCTGCAGGGCCAGGCGTCGGGCAGCGGGGGCGGCAATGCCACGCAGCGGCAGCTGGCCGAGGAGATCGAGCAGGCGGCGCGCCAGCTCGAGCGGCTCTCGCGCGAGCGGCAGCAGTCGCCTGAGCTGGAACGCGCCGCCCGCGAGCTGGAGCGCGCTGCGGACGCGATGCGGCAGGCCGCCGCCGACGCGCGCAACGGCAACACCGCGAATGCGCGCGAGGCGCTCGAGCGCCTGCGCGAGGCCCAGCGTCGCCTGGAAGGAGACCGCGGCGCCAGCATGCAGCGCGAGGCCGGGGAGGCGCTCCGCCGCGCCGAGCGGCTCGCGGAGCAGCAGCGTCGCACCGGCGAGGAGCTGGAGCGGTTCGCGCGCGGCGACCAGCGCACGCGCGAGCGCGCCCAGGAGCTGATCGACCGGCGCACCCGCGAGCTGGCCGAAACCCAGTCGATCGAGCAGGAGATGGACCGCCTGGCGGCCGGGACGAGCCGCGAGCAGCGTGACGCATCGCGTCGCCTGCAGGAAGCGGCCAACACTGTGCGCCGGACCCAGCTCAAGGAGCGACAGAGCTACTCGCGCGACCAGCTCACGCGCAACGCCACTCCCGACCAGGTGCGCGGCAACGAGCAGCGCATCGTGGCCGGCATGGACAGCGTCCTCGACCAGCTGCGCCGCGCCGCCAGCGCGTTCCGCCCCGGCGCGGGCGACGCCGATGCGCAGGCGCTGGAGCGCGCCCGCGACCTCGCGCGCGGCCTCGAGTCCATGCGCGAGCGGACCCGCAACGCACAGCGGGCCGGGGAAGGAGAGCCCGGAGGCGTGGCGGATGGGCAGGCCGACGGGGCCGCGCCCTCCGATGGCGGACGCGCCGGGGCCGTGCCCGATGCCGGACGCGCCGGGGCCGCGCCCTCCGATGGCGGACGCGCCGGGAGCGCGCCCTCCGGAGACGGCCGCGCGCAGCCGGGCCTCTCCGGCGAGCAGACGCGTCAGCTGCGCGGCGAAGCACGCGAGCGGCTGCGCGAGGCGGAGGCGCTGCGGCGCGAGCTGTCGCGCCAGGGACGCGACGTCGCACCGCTCGACGACGTGATCCGCGGACTGCGGCAGCTTGAGAGTGAGGGCACCTATGCGAGCGGCGAGCAGCTGCAGCGCATCCAGGCTGATGTCGCCGAGCGCATGAAGGCGTTCGAGTTCGCGCTCACGCGCGCGTTGCTCGGAGAATCGCGGGAGAAGCTGTTCTTGACCGGATCCGACGACGTGCCGGAGGGGTTCCGCGCGCTCGTCGAGGAGTACTACCGCAGACTGGGCGCGAGGCCGTGACGTAAGCCGTGCCTGACGGCAGCGGCGGCCCGCCGCCGCCGGGCGCGACCGCCCGGCCGCGTCGCCCTGGATCTCCCGATTGGTGCCCGCTGTGCACCGATCGGGCGCCGCCGAACAGGTTCCGGGAGGGCTGGCCCGGTCCCTGCAATCGAACCCGTCAGGAGCGGCCGCCGACGTCGTACCGCGAAGGCGTCGAACGGCCCTCCCAACACCCTGAAAGCAGAATGGCCGACGTCGGCTGCGCGAGCGCACGCCGGCTGGCATAACGGTGGCCGCGGCCGCCCCGAACCCCGGCACTCATGTTCCTGTTCAACGGCAAGCAGGGCGATCGTCGGCTGATCGAGCAGCTCGAGGACCTGCAGTACAAGGCCGAGCACGCGCACGGGCCCGGCGGCGCCGCCACCTACTGGAACCAGGCGGGCGATCTGTGTCTGGGCGCGGGCCGGATCGCCGAAGGTCTCAACTACTACGGCCGCGCCATCGATACCCACGTGCAGGCGGACCGCTTCGATGCCGCGGCTGCGGTATGCCAGAAGGTCATCCGCACCGCTCCGACAGTCGTGCGGGCGCGCTGCACCCTGACCTGGCTCGCGCTCGGCAGCGGTCATGAAGCCGACGCCCGACAGCACGCGTCACGGTATGTGCGCGCGGCCGAGTACGCCCGCCGCGACGTGCTCGCCCTGCTGCAGCTGCGCCGCATGGTCACCGTCTCCGAGACCGAGGAGCTCCGCACCTTCATCGGCGAGGCCATGATCGAGCTGGGCGACGATACCGCCGCGGACGACCTGTTCGGCGTCCTCTTCCGCGAGCGGAATGCGCTCCTCCAGCCGGTCGTCATCGCCCCCGAGGAGCGCTGGAACACCGCCCGTCAGGCGGTGCTCCAGGACCCCACCCATCCGGGCTGGTAGCCCGGCCGCCGGCCCCGTACGTTCCTCGCCCCGGCCGCTCACTAGTTGCGGCCGGGGCGAAAACATTGCGCGATCGAAGGGGCCCGGGCCACACCCATCAGAGGTTCCGATCACGCCGGGCGCAGATCGATCCGGGCGCCTCGACCGTGGCCGGGCCGGGCCCCCGGTGGATACGTCAGCAGCGGGACTCGGGAAGCTCTCATGGACTACATCTTCGGCACCCATCCGGTCGACAACGGCGGCATCCACATGGCGGTGCACCGCGCTGCCAACGCCGGGCTCAACACTTTGCAGCTGTTCACCGCGATCCCGAAGTTCTACGGTGACAGGTCGAGCATCAACCCGAAGCGTGTCGAGCGTTTCCGCGAAGCCCTCGCCGCGACCGGCATGCGCGGGAAGCACGTGGTGGTGCACGCCGCGTACGTGCTCAGCGTCGCCACCGCCGAGCCCGACAAGTGGCAGCGCGCGGCCGCCGGACTCGCGAAGGAGATGGAACGGAGCACCGCCCTCGGCGTCGGGGGGGTGTGCTTTCATCCGGGCTCGGCCAGCGACGGCGATCCGCTCGCCGCCGCCGAGCGGGTCGCGCGCGCCATGACGCAGGCGCTGCGTTCGGTGACCGGCACCACCCGGCTGCTCGTCGAGAACACCGCCGGAGCCGGACGCACCATCGGGCGCACTGCCGCGGAGGTCGGCGCGATCCTGGCGCACCTGCCCGCCGAGCTGCGGTCGCGCGCCGGCTACGGCCTGGATACCTGCCATCTCTTCGCGTCGGGATACGACATCCACACCTCGGCGCTCCGCTTCACCGAGATCATCGACGAGTTCGAGCAGGCGACCGGCGAGCCACCCGCGTTCTTCCACCTCAACGACAGCGAGGGCGCGCTCGGCTCGAACCGGGATCGCCACATGCTGCTCGGCGAAGGCGGCATCGGCGTCGAGCCGTTCCGCTGGCTGCTGGCCGACCGGCGCGCCCGCGGGGTACCGCTCATCCTCGAGACCGCGCAGCTCAACATGGACGTCGCCGAGGACGACCCCTCCGGCGACCCGAACGATATCCGCATGGCCGAGCTGCTGCACCGCCTCGCGGTGTGAACGCACTGCCCGGCTGAGCCGGTCGTGTCACTTTCGGGTCGGCGCGCCTCGCGCCGATCACTTGCTGAGGTAGCGCTCGGGGATCGGCAGGTCCGGCCGCTCCGAGTCCCAGAACACGGTCACGACCCACCAGCGGCTCCCGTCGTTCAGCAGCTGGATGCTGTTGATGCCGCGCGCGAACGGCTCCGCATCGTCGCTCCGCCGGCGCGAGTCGTAGCTACTGAACACGTGCATGAGCGCCCCGAACTGGTCGCTCGTGCGCCCGATCTCGCGCTCGAAAAAGCCACGTTCCTCGAGCACGCGCCCGGACCTCGAGATGTATTCCTCCGGCGTGAGCACGCGGTGAACGGTGCCGCCATCGGGCCGTCGGCCGGTCGGAATCAGCCGCGCTCCCGGGATGAACAGAGAGCGGAACCGGTCCCAATCCCGCTTCTGGCCCGCCGGTCCCGAGATCACGTCGTACAGCGCCGCCAGTATCGCGTCCGCCGAAGCGACGTCTTCCGGCCGCGCGATCGGCGTGGCCCCGACCTCCTGGACCCTGCTTATTGCCTGCGTGTCGGTCGGCGGTGGCGCCGGGGTGGGCTCCTGTGCCGAGACCGGCACCGGATAACACAAGGCGATTACCATCGCGAACGTCGGCGGAAACAGCCATCGCAACATGGAACTCTCCTGGTTCACCCGGGATCGCGCTTCATGGCTCGAGCGAGCCGCGGCCACGGCAGAATCAGGTGGAGCGCCCGCGGCGGCAAGCGCGCGGTGGGGCGGGCCAGGCGCTCTCCCCGGGGCGAGCGCGCGGTGCGGACGGCCAGCGCCTTCCGCAGGACAAGCGCGCGGCAGCGACGAGAAGGCGCGGTGGGCCTGCAAAGCGCGCTGGTGAGGACCGGACGCGCGGCGGGTACGGCCGGACGGGGCGGTGGGAAAAAACCCTACAGCGTCGTAGGATCGCGGCTTCTAGCTTTCCACCACCCGCTTCCGGAGGAGCGCTTGTCGATCGCCAGGGACACGGCCGCTTGGTCCGCCCTGCTCGTTGGGTTCACCGCACGACATGCCGGCCGGCGGACCATCCTCGAGCTCGAAGATCCGCTCCTCGGACTGCGCCGCGAGCATGCCGACTACCCGTTGCGCGGCATCGCCTACGACCGCCGCGATGACCGCGTCGATATCATGCTCGGCGAACAGGCAAGCGTCGCCCACCACATCACCCGCACCATTGCCGCGCCGGACGTGGTCCGCGTCATCCACGACGCGGCCGGGCGCGAGCGTGGCCTCGCCGTACAGCACGGTCCGGCATGTACGTTGCTCCGTTTCCTGTGAACCGACCGTGCGCCGTCGCGCCGTCCCTGTCAGCCCGGAGCGTTCCATGAGTATCGGTACCTACGGAATCGGACGAGAAGTCAACGTCGCCTTCGATGAGGCGGAACGCCGCATTCGCAAGACGCTTGCCGACGAGGGCTTCGGCGTGCTGACCGAGATCGACGTGCAGGCGACGCTGCACAAGAAGCTCGACGTCGAGATACCGCGCTACACCATCCTCGGAGCCTGCAACCCGCACTTCGCACACCAGGCGATCCTCGCGGAGCCCGACATCGGGCTGCTGCTTCCGTGCAACGTGGTTGTCCGCGAGGCCGGGCCCGGCCGAACCGTGATCGAGGCGCTCGACCCCGTCGTCCAACTCGAGCTGACCCGTAACCCGGCGATCGAGCCGCTGGCCGCCGAGGTCCGCCAACGCCTCACCCGCGCCGTCGAGCTTGCCGCCGGGGCTGCCTAGGTCGCGTCACGTTGCCGCTGGGCCCGGGCGGGCCCCGGGCGGCCAGGATCTGGATACCCTCGAGGCCGCCGACATACCGCGCGCTCATCCTGCCGGGCGGCGAGACCGCGCGACGCCCTGCCGGGCGGCGAGACCGCGCGACGTCCTGCCGGAGCCGCCGGGCCGCGCGGTGGCCTGCCGCGCAACCGTAACCCTTCCTCCACGTTCCGACCGGATGTTCCTGCCCTGGGGCCCATCCGGGGTGGTTCGTCGCGCCGCACCGGCCTCCGCGACCTGGCCCGACAGATCCAGCGACTCGGTCGGCCCACCGCCCGATCGCGCCGCCTCCCCCCAGCCGTCCCGGCGCCGGGTAGTAGATTGCCCTACAGGCCCACGTAATCGGCCCGACAGACTCCCGCCTCGCGAAAGCCTACCTTGGAGTGTCTTTTAGATGGCGAGCCGCGCGCCCATGCCGGGTGTCGCGGCTCGCCGGACTTGCGAGCCATGACGACGCCTACTCCGCGAAATGGCACACTGGGCGCGCTTCTGCGTGTCCCGTTGTACTGGAAGATCCTGCTTGCGAACGCGGTCATCGTGGCCGTGGTCGTGGTGGCGTGCCACACGGTGCGCCAGACCGAGGTCGCCGTCGGAATCATCCTCGGCGCCGGTCTGTTGGTGTCTATGCTGAGCAACGCCATCATCCTGCGTTTCGCGCTCAGTCCCCTCAAAGCCATGGAGGAAGTGGCTCAACGCGTCGAGGCCGGCGACGTGCACGCTCGCGTGCCGCCGTCCGCCCTCGCCGACCGTGACCTCGAGCAGCTGCGCGAGACGTTCAACGCCATGCTCGAGAGCAGCACGGTCTACCGCCAGCGTCTGCGCGAGATCGCTGCCCGCGCCCTGGCCGCCTCCGAAGAGGAGCGCAAACGTATTGCCCGCGAGCTGCACGACGGCATTGCCCAGAGCCTGGCGGCGCTCCGCATACGCCTCCGCGTCGCACGGGGAGTGGGCGATGACGCCACCAGGCGGGAGCTGCTGGGCCAGATCTCCGCCGACATGGGCGAGGCCATGGAGGAGCTTCGGCGGATTGCCCGCGGGCTGCGGCCGCCCGCGCTTGACATGCTGGGCCTCGGACCCGCTATTGAGTCGCACGCTCGTAACATCGCCGCCGCCAGCGGCATGACGATGGAGCTGCAACTCCAGGACATTGGGCACCCGCTCACTTCCGAAGCCGAGCTTGCGCTCTACCGGGTAGTGCAGGAAGCCCTTTCGAACATCGCCCGGCACTCCGGCGCCGGGTCGTTCCGCGTTTGTCTGGGCGCCGCCAACAACCATGTGTTCGCCTCGGTCGAGGACGACGGCCGCGGCTTCAGCGTAGCCGAAGCCATGAGTGACAACGGCGGGCTCGGGCTGTTCGGTATGCAGGAACGGGCCGCGTACGTGGGCGGCACGGTCGAAATCGCCAGCGAGCCCGGTGCCGGCGCCCGCGTGCACGTCATGGTTCCAGTTTACGAGAGCGCGAAAAATGCCTCCTGAGATCATCCGCATACTGCTCGTCGACGACCACCTGGTCCTGCGTGCCGGGCTCAAAGCCCTGCTCGACGCCGAGACCGACATGCGCGTCGTCGGCGAAGCCTCGACCGGCGAGGAGGCGATCGAGAAGGCCAAGACCCTGCGTCCCGATGTCATCGTCATGGATCTGTCCATGCCCGGCATGGGTGGCCTCGAGGCGACGCGGCTGATCGCCGAGGGCGGGGCGGCCCGCGTGCTCGTACTGACCATGCACAGCGAGGAGGAGTACCTCCTGCCGGTGCTCGAGGCCGGAGGCAGCGGCTACGTCAAGAAAACCAGCGCCGACGAGGATCTCACCAACGCCATCCGGACTGTCGCGCGCGACGAGGTATTCCTGTATCCGAACGCGGCCAAGCTGCTGCTGCAGGGCTTCCGGGTGCGCGGCGAGGACGATCAACCCGATCCGCTCGAGAAGCTCACGGAGCGAGAAAGAGACGTGCTGGCCATGACCGCCGAGGGATACAGTTCGTCGGAGATCGGTGAGAAGCTCTTCATCTCGCCCAAAACGGTGGATACCTACCGGTCGCGGATCATGGAGAAGCTCGGGCTGCACCACCGCTCCGAGCTGGTTCGGTTCGCCCTCAATACAGGCCTGCTCAAGGCCGACTAAGCTCGCCCCGTGCCGGCAATCTGAGCCGCGCCGCCGAACCACGGGCGCGGCATTGCTTATGGTCTGAGCCGCGGGAACCCGAGGACGGTTCACGGCAAGCGTTCGGACCGGAGACGTCGCACACTGTTCGCGCAGCCTGTTGGCGGCGCGGCTGGCCATTTCGGTGCCCCACGCACGCCATGACCGTGCAGGCCATGGCGACGCCACTGATCACCAAGGCCGAACAGGACCTGTTGCGCACCATGCGCGAAGCGCGGTTCGCCACCGGCGCAACGTGCCCGCACTGCGCCTCACGCGCGATCCAGCGGTGGGGTACGTTCTCAGGTCGCCAGCGATATCGCTGCACGAAGTGCCGGCGCACATTCAGCGATCTCACCGACAGTGTCCTGGCATACACCAAGCGATTAAGCTGCTGGCCTGATTTCATGGTCTGCTGGCATGGCGCACGCACCGTGCGCCGAACCGCGCAGCTTGCAGGCGTGCACTCCACCACTGCGTTCCGCTGGCGCCACCGTCTATGCGACGCCGTTCGATCTGCGGAGCAGCCCGAGCTGCACGGACTGACCGAAGCCATCGAGCTCAAGTTCGCGTATTCGCAGAAGGGGCAGCGTACACCCCAGCCGCAGCGCCGGCCGCGTACCGTGCTCGAGCAACGGCGACGACGCCCCGTCTCGGTGGTCATCCTCCGCGATCGGCGCGGCGTTGTGGCGGGCGATGTCGCGGGCGGCGTGCGGCCGAGTACCGGGCAACTGCTACGACTTTACGGCAACTTGCTGCAGTCGGACGCCGTCCTGCTGTCGGCGCACCGGCGGTACGCACCGATTGCGGTCTTCGCCCGTGCCCTGGGCGTGCCTCACGTGCGTGTGGCTGTGCACGAACGCGATCCGCTCTTCCATCTCGCGAATGCAACGTCGCATGCGCATCGCCTGCGCGCATGGCTCGAGCCTTTCCGCGGCGTGGCGACGCGCTACCTGTCGAATTACCTGTGCTGGTATCGCCAGCTGGAGCCGCTGCTGCCGGACGTGGCGGCGCGGCGGTTGCTGGCTCGGTGCTGCGGTGCTGCGTACCAACAATCTCCGCGAACAGATCTCAAGGGTCCGGAGCCGGGGGGACCTCCTGACGGCTCACCCATGCCCCCCGGGGCATCGGTCGAGGAGTCCGGAAAGGCCCGCTGGCGGCCTTCGGGCGAGGGGATACGCGGAAGGCCCGGTCGGCGAGTCGCCGGCCCGGGCCACTGCTCTGTAGAGAACGGCCTCATCGGAGGCCGGCGGGCGGCCAGCCCCGCAGTACGGCGCCTCGTCAGTCGCCAGTGCAGGTCACCACGCCGGCCTTCGTCAGCCAGGCGGGTTTGGCACTAACGGTTCCAACGAAGACGCCGCACTGCTGGGCCGCAAGCAGCGCCCCGTGCGATCCGGTCGCCACCCATCCGAACGTGGTCGTCTCGCCGATCGCGACCGTGACCCCCTTCGACGGCTGGAAGTCGGGCAGGTCGACAGTGGTGGCGGCGTAACTGTAGAGGTTCTGCGGCAGCGTGAAATACAGCTCCTGCTGAGTCGCCAGGTTGCGCAGGTCGTAGACTACCGACTTGAAGTAGGCCTTTTCGCGGGTCTTCGCGAGTTTCGGGAGCGCGATGCCCGCTATGATCCCAATGATCACGATGACGATCATGAGTTCGATCAGAGTGAAGCCGCTTCGCTTCTTGGTCATGCCCCCCGCTCCGGGAGTGTGTAAATCGGGAACCGCCACCGAGCGACAGGGCAGGATTAGTTCCGGTCCTGGCACGGCTCCGTCACGGTCGGCGTAAGTATCTGCACGACAGCGGTTTACGAGCTTCCCACCATCAGGGTGAGGCGGCTGGTTGGGCCGCATGGTGCTTGCAGCCTGCAACGGGCGCGGCAGAACGCCACGCGGGCTACAGGCGATTTGCAGGTGCCGGCCGGTGTCAGCGATGACGCGGCGTGGGAGATCGCGGGACCGGGCCGGTTGGAGCAACGGGCCGCGGTTCCTGCTAACGGTGGGTTGATCGGGGGGAACCCCCCGGTCATCTTCCAGCGCTTCGATGGGCAGCACACGGGCACTATGAGCGACGCGAGCAGCGAGGACGTTCCGAGGAGCAGCGAGGGGTCCACCAGCGACCTCCTGCTGAGGTCGCTTTTCGACCATTCCTTCCAGTTCATGGGCGTGCTTCGCCCGGACGGGACGGTGCTCGACGCGAACCGGGCCGCGCTCGAGTTCGGGCGGCTGCGGCGTTCCGAGGTCATCGGCCAGCCATTCTGGAGCACCGGCTGGTTCGCGGCGAGGCCCGTGGCCCAGGCGCAGGTACGGGACGCGATCACGCGGGCGGCAGCGGGCGAGTTCGTGCGGTGCGAGCTGGACCTGCTCAGTGCAGAGGGCATCGATACGACGATCGATTTCTCGCTTCAGCCGGTGCGTAACTCCGCCGGTGAGGTCGTGCTGCTGCTGCCCGAGGGCCGTGATATTTCGGAGCTGAAGTGGGCGGAGCGGGCGCTGCGGGTGTCGGAGGCGCGGGCCGCCGGCATCGTCTCGATCGCGTCGGACGCGATCATCTCGATGGATGAGAGCTTCCTGATCACGGATTTCAACCAGGGCGCCGAGCATACGTTCGGCTACAGCTCCCGGGACGTGCTCGGAAAGCCGTTGTCGATGCTGCTGCCGGATCGCTACCGTGCTGCGCACGAGCAGCACGTGCGTCATTTCACGGGCGCGCGGATCGCAGCGCGGAAGATGGGCGAGCGGCAGGCGATCATGGGACTTCGACGCGATGGTACCGAGTTCCCCGCGGAGGCCTCGATCTCGAAGCTGCACGTCGCCGGCCAGTGGATTTTCACGGTCGTGCTGCGCGACATCACGGAGCGGAAGCGATTCGAGGAAGCGCAGCAGTTCCTGGCGGAGGCGGGCGCGCTGCTGGCGTCGTCACTCGACTACGAGACGACGCTCGGGTCGATCGCGCGACTCGCGGTGCCGATGCTGGCGGACTGGTGCATAATCTACATCGGCGAGCGGGAGGGCTCGCTGCGTCGCCTGGAGATCGTTCATGCCGACCCCGCGCGGCAGCGACGACTGGAAGAGCTCGGCCGATTCCCGCTCGACCCGCGGCGGCCTCATCCCGTCTTCACAGTGTTCGAGACCGGCACCACGGAATTCGTTCCGGAGGTGACCGCCGCCTTCCTGGACGCCATCTCCGCCTCGCCGGAGAACGCCGCGCTCTACCGCGAGCTCGGCCTGAGTGCCGTGCTGATGGTGCCGTTGCGTGCTCGCGGACGCATCCGCGGTGCGCTGGGGTTCTTCTCGGCGAATCCCTCGCGCCGCTACGAGGCCCACGACATCAAGCTGGCGGAGGACCTGGCCTTGCTGGCGGCGCTGGCAGTGGACAACGCCACGCTCTACCGCGAGGCGCAGTCGGCCGTGCAGGCGCGTGACGACATGCTCTCGGTGGTCTCGCACGACCTGGGCAATCCGCTGAGCGCGATCCGGATCGGGACGTCGCTGCTGCTGCGCGGGATCCCGCCGGAGGAGCGCGAGCACGGGGGCTGGTACCACCTGGACTCGATCCGGCAGTCGGCCGAGCAGATGGAGCGGCTGATCCGGGACCTGCTGGAGGTGAAACGGCTGGAAGCGGGCAAGGTGTCCCTGGAGCGCGGGGCCGTCGCGATCGAGCCGCTGCTCTCAGAGGCGGCGGGGACATTCCGCGAGATCGCTGCCCAGCGCGAGCTACGAATCGAATGCGAGTTGCCGGAGCCGCTGCCGCCGGTGTGGGCGGACCGGCAGCGGGTGACCCAGGTGCTTTCCAACCTGCTCGGCAACGCTGTGAAGTTCACGCCGGCGGGGGGCGTGGTAAGGCTGCGGGCGGAGCGCCAGCGGGGCGAGGTCGTGGTGCACGTCTCCGATACGGGGTGCGGCATCGCGCGCGATCACCTCGCCCACGTGTTCGACCGGTTCTGGCAGGCACGGCGGCAGGGGACGCAAGGCATCGGCCTGGGGCTCACGATCGCGCGCGGGATCGTGGAAGCGCACGGTGGCCGGATCTGGGTGGAGAGCGAGGAAGGTGCGGGTACGACGTTCTCCTTCAGCCTGCCGATACAGCCAGTGCAGACCGATCAGGACGCGCACCCGACGGACTGATCAGCGACCCGACGGCGTGCGCCCGCCCGACTGATCAGTGCCCCGACTGCGCGCGTCCGACCGACTGATCAGCGCTCGACGCCGGCGAGCAGTTCCAGGTCGTGCTGCTCCTCGGGCGAGATGTCGGGCTCGAGCACGTACGCGGTGGGCAGTCCGTCCGGCACGTAGAACAGGGTACAGTCGTCCAGATTGACCAGCTCCTGCGGCGCCACGTCGCCCTCGGGTACGAGTGTCTGGTTGGACATTCCGGCCCTCCCTCCTCAGCGGCTTCTCGAAGAATGCCTGGTCAGTGCCCGCCGAACGCCTCGGCGGGCTCGACGCGGATGAAGCGCGCCCAGTCGCGGGCGAGCGATACGATGTGACCGTCGTCGGCCTCCAGGACCAGCATCGTCGGCGTGGCGACGCGGCAGCGAAAGCGCTCGTTCTCACGAATGCCGAGGTCGTCGCAGATGGAGCGGAGCGCGCCGAACAGGATGCGGCTGATGCGCATGGACTCGCCGTTCTGGATGCGGGCGAGCGTGCTGTTGTCGGTCCCGTTGGGATTCGTCTGCGGTTCCATGCGGACCTCAGCTGACGTGCCCGGCGAGGGCGCCATCGACAGGGTGGGTTACGAGCGCGGCGGGCGGACGGAACAACAGGACGGGCAGCAGCATGCCGCGCATGACCTTGTCGGCGACGCTGCCGAGCGCGACGCGCGACCAGCCACCGCGGCCGTGGGTCGCCATCGCGACCATGTCGACCGAGTTCGTGGCGGCATAGTCCAGGATCGCGACGGCGGCCACGGGATGGACCTCCACGGCCGCCTCGACCTGCAGTCCTGACAGGCGGAGCGGAGCAGCGACGTCCTCCAGGTAGGCCTGCGCCTGTGTCACCGCCTGGCGTACCACGGCCGGATCCTGGGAGAGGACGGCGGGGTGTTGCGGTTCGACGGATACCTGCAGGGGCGCCACCACCCGCAGCAGCGTGAAGCGGGCGCCCCGCACCTGCGCGATCCGGGCTGCCGGCGGCAGGATGCCCTCCGCGAGCGGCGACCCGTCCAGCGGGACGAGCACGTGGCGACTCGTGAACTCGACGGGCCCTTCATCGCCCTCGCGCGGGCGCAGGAGCAGCACGGGCGCCGCGGAGCGTCGCACCACCGCGTCGGCGACGCTGCCCACCCAGGCGCGGCTGATCCCGCTGCGTCCGTGCGTGGTCATGACGACCAGGTCGGTCTTCATTTCCTGGATGTAGGCGGCCAGCGAGGTCGCCACGGGCCCTTCCAGCAGCTCGGTCCGGGTCGGGATCCCGGCCCGCTCCATGCACCGGCTGGCCACCGAGCGCAGGTACTCCTCCTCCTGCTCGCGCAGCGACGCACCGACCTCGGCCTCGACGACGGCATTCGGCCCGGCGGTCAGCGGCAGCGGCGGCTCGTGGACCTGCACCAGGTGCAGCCGTGCATTCAGCTGCCGGGCCAGGTCGAGGGCGGTCGGCAGGGCGTGCTCGCTGAAGGTGCTGCCATCGAGTGGCAGCAGGATGCTGCTGGACATGACCGATCGGGGCAAAAGGAGTGTTGCTGTGGAGCAAGCTAGACCCGCGCGGGGGCCGCGCGTGTCGGAAGCTCGCTGATAATCGGTGGGGAGAGCGCTGAAAACCCCTACCTGCGAAATCCCGGGCCTCCCGACATCAATGCTGCCAATGCCCTACGGCCGGGAGTGGCCGTCGAACCCAGTTTCAGGGCATGCGGGGAGGACGCTTCCCGCAGTGCGTCACCCGTTCGGACGAGGCATCCATGACTGGTCGCAAGCGCGTGCTCATACTGGGCGCGGCAGGACGTGATTTCCACGACTTCAACGTCGTCTTCCGCGGCCGCCCCGAGTACGAGGTCGTCGCAATCACGGCGCAGCAGATTCCCCACATCGACGAGCGGGTCTACCCGCCCGAGCTGGCGGGCCGGGACCTGTATCCGGCCGGCATCCCGATCCGCTCCGAAGACCAGCTCGAGGAGCTGATCGATACCCTGCGGGTCGACGAGTGCGTCATGTCCTACTCCGACGTCTCCCACGAGCAGGTCATGCACCTCGCCAGCCGGGTGAGTGCCGCGGGTGCCGACTTCCGGCTGCTGAGCGCGCGGCGCACCATGATCCGCTCGAAGAAGCCGGTGGTCGCGGTGTGTGCGGTGCGCACGGGGGCAGGCAAGAGCCAGACGGCGCGAGCGATCGTGGCCCTGCTGCGTTCGACCGGCCTGCGCGTCGGGGTGGTGCGCCACCCCATGCCGTACGGCGACCTGCTGGCACAGCGGGTACAGCGCTTCGCCACGATGCAGGACCTGGCCGCGCACGACGTCACGATCGAGGAACGCGAGGAGTACGAGCCGCACATCGCGAGCGGCTCGGTGGTGTGGGCGGGCGTCGATTACGAGCAGATCCTGCGCGCTGCGGAGCAGGAGGCGGACGTGATCCTCTGGGACGGCGGCAACAACGACACGCCGTTCTACGAGCCGACCGTGCACATCACGGTGGTCGATCCGCATCGGCCGGGCCACGAGCTGCGCTACCATCCCGGCGAGACCAACGTGCGCATGGCGCACGTCATCATCGTGAACAAGGTGGACACTGCCGACGAGCAGGCGACCGCCACGGTGATCGCGAACGTGCGGCAGCTGAACCCGACGGCAGAGATCGTCGAAGCGGCCTCACCGATACTGGTCGATGATGAGACGCTGCTCGAGGGGCAGCGCGTGCTCGCGGTCGAGGACGGGCCGACCGTCACGCACGGCGAGATGCCGTACGGTGCGGCGAGCATCGCCGCGCGCAAGCTCGGGGCGACGCTGGTCGATCCGCGGGCATTCGCGGTCGGCGAGATCGCCGACACGTTCCAGAAGTACCCGAACCTGGGGCCGCTGCTGCCCGCCATGGGCTACGGCGAGCGGCAGGTGCACGACCTGCAGCGTACGCTCGACCGGGCCGCGCTGTTCGGGGTCGAGGCGGTCGCCATCGGCACACCCATCGACCTGGCGCGACTGGTACGCATCGCGCTGCCGCACACGCGGGTCCGCTACGAGCTGCACTTGCTCGGGGGCGCGGCCTTCGAGCGGCTGCTCGAGCCCGTACTCGAGGCCGCCGGCGCACTGACGGCGAACTGAGCCCGGATCGGTGCGCCGCACGCCGCGGCGCACCGATACCAGGAGCTTTCGGGCGGGTCGTGGTCATCCCGTAGCCCAGGCGCGGCACCCGCTCGCCGCCACCGGTCACCCCGATCGGTGCGCTGCTTCGCGCGGCACGGCTGTTTCCACGCAGCCGCCGGCCCCTGCATCATCACCGAGTCGCAACCCAACAAGGAGCTTTTCATGAAAGCCTCCCGCGCGTTGCTCGCGGCTCTCGCCCTCACGGTGCTCGCGGGCGCGATCACCCCCGCGGCCGCGATCCCCGCGTTCGCGCGCAAGTACCGCGTATCCTGCTCGCTCTGCCATTCGGCGGCCCCGAAGCTCACCGCGTTTGGTGAGAACTTCGCCGCGAACGGCTTCGAGATCGCGCCCGGTGAGGTGCCGGTCGACACCATCGCCACGCCCGACCCGCTGCTCCGGTTGCAGCGCGACCTGCCGCTGGCCGTGCGCTTCGACGCGTTCGCCCAGCTGCTCACCGGCATGCCCGGTGATGCCACCAGCGTCGATCTGCAGACGCCGTGGGGCATCAAGCTGCTCTCCGGCGGACAGATCGCGGACCGCATCAGCTACTACATGTACTTCTTCCTCACCGAGCGCGGCGAAGTCTCGGGTCTCGAGGACGCCTACGTGCAGTTCACCGACCTGGCACGCACCGGAGTGAACCTGATGGTCGGCCAGTTCCAGATCTCGGACCCGCTCTTCAAGCGCGAGCTGCGTCTCAGCGTGGAGGACTACCAGCCATACCGCATCCGGGTCGGCGAAGCGGCTGCCGACCTGACCTACGATCGCGGGTTCATGGCCACCTGGTCGCCCCTGGAGGGTACCGACATCGCGCTGCTGCTCGTGAACGGCTTCGGGTTGAGGGCCGCGGACGAGTCGCGCACGTACGACAACGACAACTGGAAGAACGTCGCGGCGCGCATCTCGCAGGACGTCGGTCCGCTGCGTATCGGCGCGTTCGGCTACCTCGCCAACGAGGAGCGCGATGACATCATCGACGAGATCCGCATATACGGCCCCGATGCGACGCTTGCGCTCGGCCGCTTCGGGGAGCTCAATGCACAGTTCCTCCGCCGTACCGACGATGACCCGTTCTTCCTCGGCCCGCTGATCTCCGCGGAGACGACGGTCGATGCCGCGCTCGCGGAGCTCGTGCTCTGGCCGCAGGGCGAGAACGGCCGCCTGTTCCTCACCGGCATCTTCAACTGGATCGATGCCGACGCACCACTCGTCACGCTGCGCGCGGGCGAACTGAGTCCGCTCGAGCGATATCGGTACGGCGCCGGCAACCTGAGCTGGCTGGTGCAGCGCAACCTGCGTCTCATGGGTGAGGCAGGGCGCGACTTCGAGGCCGACGTCTGGCGCTTCACGCTCGGCTTCACCGCCGCCTTCTGAGCTGAACCGCGCTCCACCCCGCGGCACGCGCGCAAGCCTGCGCTCGTGCCGCGCTTCGCATTCGCGAACCTCCCTTGCCACCAGTTGCGCGAGCGCGCGGCGCCGTTGCAAGGCACGCGCGTCGGACAAGGCACGCGCGTTAGGCCAAGGCACGCGCGTCGGGCAAGGCGCACGCGCGTCGGGCAAGCACGCGCGTCGGGGCAAGCACGCGCGTCGGGCAAGCACGCGCGTCGGGGCAAGGCACGCGCGGTCCAGTTCCACGCTCCGTCAGGAGACAAGCGCGAAACGGGCGTTTGTGGCGGCACCCGAATTGCACAGGCGAGTGAGGAAATCGGGTGCGGGCAGAGCACACGAGCATGATCTGACGGGAGGCGCAGGATGGCTGACGAGATGACGGGAGTGGGCAGCGCGCGGAGCGGGGCCGGCGTGAATCGCCAGGACGCGACACCTCGCACGAGCACCGGCTTCACCGCGGACGATCGCCTCGAGGGCGACGGCACGACGGCAGGCGACGGTTTCAGGGACGGGGCGGACGACGGCACGGACCACGGGGTTCGGGAGACCGCGAAGGAGCTGCAGACGAGAGCCCGGGAGAGCGGCCGGGACCTGCTCGACCAGGCGGTGGAGAAGAAGGACGAGCTGAAGGCGCGAGCCGGATCGGTGCTGGACGACGGGCGGCACCGGGCCGCGGATCGCGTCGGCTCGCTGGCGCGTGCGCTTCACACCACCGCGTCGAACCTCGATCAGGAGGGCGACCGTCAGCTCTCGCAGTGGGTGCACCAGGCAGCGGACCAGGTGGACCGAGTCGTCGGCTACCTGAACGGACGCGATCCGGGCGCGCTGATGCAGGACATGGAGCAGATGGCGCGACGCAATCCGGCGCTGTTCCTGGGAGGCACGTATGCGGCGGGCATGCTGGTCGGCCGTTTCCTGCGGTCCTCGGCGCCGGAGCGCCGCGGCGAGCGCAACCCCAGTGAGATTGATGCGCCGAGCGGCGAAGGGCGCGCCGAGCCGTCGTGGACCGATACCGCAGCCGGCTTCGCCAGCTCCGCAGCCGGCTTTGCCGAGCCGGACACGACCAGGCCGGCCGACCAGGCCGGGAGCGGCTGGACGGGCGCGGCGGAGGTCAGCGCCGGGGAGCGCGAAGGCAGTGGCTGGACCGGGGCGGCCACGACGGACGACGGCTTCGGCGGCCACACGAGCGGCGGCCGTTCCGAGGAGTCGCTGCGGCGCGGCCAGGACCTGGGCGGCACGCCGGGCTTCGGCGCGAGCGGCCGGAGCCCGGCCGACCGCGGGTCCGACCCGCTCGACACGGGCGACGGGTCCGACCGGCTCGACACGGGCGACCTGACGCGCTACACGAACGGCGACGAGGGTCGCGGCCGGGAGGACTGACATGGAGACGAGGGAGAACCGCACTCGGGTTGAGCCGCGGGCACCCCAGCGGACCAACGGCGATGGCCGGAGCGCAGACCGCTCGCTGGGCGAGCTGCTGCGCGAGCTGTCCACCGAGGGGCGCACGCTGGTCCGGCAGGAAGTCGAGCTGGCGAAGACGGAGATGTCGGAGAAGGTATCCGTTTATACGAGCAACGCGGCGTCGCTGGCGACGGGCGGCGCGCTGCTGCTGTTCGCGGGTCTCGCCCTCTCGACGGCGATCATCTACGGGCTGATCGTGCTGCTCGACAGCTTCATGGCGTTCGAGATCGCGGTCTGGCTGGCCCCGCTGCTGTTCGCGGTCGTGGTCGGACTGGTGGGCTGGAGCATGATCAGCAAAGCGAAGCAGACGCTCGCCAGGGAGAGCGTCATCCCGCAGCAGACGGTCACCACGCTGCGGGAAGACAAGCAATGGTTGCAGAGCAAGGTGAGGTGAACATGGCTGAGCGTCAGCGCAGCGCGGACGAGATCCGGCAGGACATCGAGCGTACGCGCGCGGACATGGACGAGACGGTGAACGCGATCGGGCAGCGGCTCTCGCCGGGGCAGATCGTGGATGAGCTCTGGGGTCGCGTCAGGCACAGCGACGCCCCGGGCGCGATCGGCGACGTGGTGCGCGAGCATCCGCTGCCGCTCGCCCTGGTCGGGATCGGGCTGACCTGGCTGGCCTATGACCGGGCCACCGAGAGCGACGGCGATCGGCTGCGCCGCAAGCACGGCGAGGTCGGGCCGGGCACGTACGAGCGGGCGGAGGGCCGGGTCGGTCCGTACCGCGGCGATGAGCTGGGCTACGGCGATGGCGATGACGGCAGTGCGGTAGCGGACCGGGTGCGAGACGCGGCGCACGGTGTCGGCGACCGGGTACGCAGTGCCACCGATGACATACGGGAAGGCGCGTCGTCGGCCGGCTCGAAGGTCTCCCGTGTCGCGAGCGGCGCGAAGGAGAAGCTCTCGGGAGCGGCCTCGAGCGTGGGCGACCGGACATCGGATGCGCGGGCGTGGGCGTCCGAGCGCCTGCATGCGGCGGGAGAGGCGGCCGGCCAGGCGCGCCATCGCGCCGGCGAGCTCGCGGGCCGGGCGCGCCACGGCGTGGAGCAGAAGATCGACGACCAGCCGCTCGCCATGGGTGCGGTCGCGTTCGGGCTGGGCCTGGCGAGCGGCCTCGCGGTGCCGTCCACCCGCTGGGAGGACGAGCGCATGGGCCGGACCGCGGACCGGATCAAGGAGGAGGCGCGTCGCACCAGCCGCGATGCGGCCGAGGGCGCGAAGCGCGTCGCGGCCGAGACGAAGGACGCGGTAGTGGATGTCGTCGAGCGCGAGGGGCTGAAGGACGAGCTCAAGGAGCGGGTCCGCTACGTGGCGGACGAAGCGGTTGACGCAGCGAAGCAGACAGTCCGCGAATCGGTGGATCGTGAGCGGCTCAGCGGAGAGGGCATCCGCGATCGCGCGCGGGAGGCGGCGGAACGGGTTCGGGAATAGCGGCAACCCGTCGCCGATGGAAGCCGGTCGCCCGCCTCCGTGCGGCGACCGGCTTCCGCGTTTCGGCCAGGATCGTCCCGACGGGCCGGTCGGCCGGGATCGTTCCCGTCGGCCGGTCGGCCGCATCGCCCCCGACGCGCCGGCAGGATTCGCGCACGCCATTGACGGCTCTGCCGCGCCGCCGCGAACTTGTTCGGAGCAGCGTCCCCACTATGCAGAGCCCTCAGAGCCCGGTCCCCGTGCAATCGTCGCCGTCGGCCACCGTCGCATCGTCGACCCGCCACATCGCGTCCGAGCGTGTCGCCACGCTGCCGGTGCCGCTCACCACGTTCATCGGCCGGGAGCGTGCCATCGCGGACGTCGGCCAGCTGGTGCGCGAGGCGCGCATGGTGACGCTCACCGGGCCGGGCGGCAGCGGCAAGACGCGGCTCGCCATCGAGATCGCGCGCGCCCTGGCCGCGGGCTTCGACGAGGGGGTGCTCTGGGTCGAGCTCGCCGCGGTGGGCGAGGCGGAGCTGGTACCGCAAACCATCGCCACGGCGCTCGGCCTCCGCCTCGATGCGACGCGCCGAGCCATCGATCTGCTGATCGACTACCTGCGCGATCGCTCGCTGCTCATCGTCCTCGACAACTGCGAGCACGTGCTCGGCACGTCGGCGGACACGGCGGCGCGCATGCTCGCCGCCGCCCCGGCGGTGCACGTGCTGGCGACGTCGCGCGCCCGCCTGGGCATCCCGGGCGAGCGCAACTGGCCGGTGCCGCCGCTCAGCGTGCCGGGCGCGCGCGACCGCGACCCGGAGCGCGTGCTACGCGCCGAGGCGGCGCGCCTCTTCATCGACCGCGCCACCATGGTGCTGCCGGCGTTCCGGCTGGACCCGCCCGCGCTCGCCGGGATCTCGGAGATCTGTCGCCGGGTCGATGGCATCCCGCTCGCCATCGAGCTCGCGGCGGCGCGCATGAACGTGCTCTCGCCATCGCAGATCGCGGCCCGGCTGGCCGACGCCATGTCGCTGCTTACCGCGGGCGCGCGCACGCTGCCGCACCGGCAGCAGACCCTGCGCGCCGCGATCGACTGGAGCTACGACCTGCTCGATGATGCCGAGCGCACGCTGTTCGCCCGGCTCGCGGTCTTCGGCGGGCTGTTCTCGCTGGAGCAGGTGGAGGCGATCTGCGCGAGTGCGAGCCTCCCCCGCTCGCTCGTGCTCGACCTGCTCGCCGGCCTCACCGACAAGTCGCTGGTCGCGGTGCGCGAGGTCGAAGGCGAAGCGCGCTACCGGCTGCTCGAGACGGTGCGCCAGTACGCGGCGGAGCGGCTGCGCGAGAGCGGCGAGGAAGCCGAGTTGCGGCAGCGCCACGCCTCGTACTTCCATGACCTGGCGATGGACCTCGCGCCGCGCCTGCGCAGCGCGGCGCGCGAGCAGCACATCGGGCGCATCGCCTCGGCCCACGACAACATCCGCGCGGCGCTCGACTGGAGCCGCCACGAGCCCGGCATGGAGCTGCTGCACCTGGAGCTGACCGGCGCGCTCTGGTTCTACTGGGCCCACCGCGTGTTCTGGGACGAGGCGCTGCGCCGCGCGGAGGTTGCGCTCGAGCTGCCGCACTCGCCGGACACGTCGGCCGCGCGCGCGCAGGTGCTCTACGGCGCCGGCTTCGTCGCCTGGGTCGCCGGCCGCCTGGAGCTGGCGCAGCGCTACCTGTGGGAAGCGGTCGCCCTGCGTCGCGAGCTGGACGACGTGGCCGGGACCGGAGCGGCCCTGTGCGCGCTGGCGCAGGCGATCGTCGATCCGGCGCAGTCCGAGGCCGCGCTCCGGCTCGCGAACGAGGGTGTGCTGATGGTGCGGCGCGCCGCCTCGCCCTGGGACCTGGCGCTGGTGCTCACCACGTCGGTCGGCTACGTGCACCACACGGCGGGACGCTGGGACGAAGCGGCGCTCGCGTACGAGGAGGCGGAAGCGCTCTGGAGCGAGCCGCGCGACGACTGGGGTCGCTCGTTCGCGCTGAACAGTCTCGCGGCCGTGCAGTGGCGTCGTGGACAGCTGGACGAGGCAGAGCGCACCGCGAAGGCATCGCTCGAGCTGCTGATCCCGCTCCACGACCACTGGTTCGCATCGCGCTGCATCCTGCTGCTCGGCTTCCTCGCGCTCGCGCGCGGGGAGAACGCGCTCACCGCGAAGCTGCTGGGCGCCGCCGAGGCGCTGCGGCGCGAGGTGGGCGCGCACCTGCTGCTCTTCGAGCGTCCCGAGCACGACCGGGTGTGCGACGTCGCGCGCGAGCGTCTCGGCGCCGAAGCGTTCGATGCGCACTGGCAGGAGGGCCTCGCGCTGCGGTTCGAGGCGGCCTGCCGGTACGCGCTCGGCACCGAGCGGCTGGAGCCGCGGCAGCACAAGGTCGAGCCGGTGCGTGCGCGCGAGGTCGTGGTCGCGGCCATGCCCGAGCTCACGATCCGGTCGTTCGGGCCGCTCGAGATCCGCCGGCCGGACCGCGCGCTCGGCCCCGAGGACTGGACCTATGCCAAGCCGCGCGAGCTGCTCTTCCTGCTGCTCGAGTCGCCGGACGGCTGCACCAAGGAGCAGGTCGGTCTGGCGCTCTGGCCGGACGCATCGCCAGCGAAGCTGCGCAGCAGCTTCCACGTCACGCTGCACCACCTGCGGCGCGCGCTCGGCCGGAGCGAATGGGTCGGCTTCGGCGGCGGCCGCTACTACTTCGAGCGCTCCCTGCCGTACGACTACGACGCGGAGCGCTTCGACCGGGAGGTGCGCGACGGCGTGCTGGACCTGGCCACCAGCCCGGAGCCCGGCGGGATCATCCCCCGGATCGAGGCCGCGCTCGCCCTCTACCGCGGCGACTTCCTCGAGGACACCAGCTTCGGCGAGTGGCACTACGAGCATCGCGACCGCCGCCGCCGCCAGTTCACGGACGCGCTTTACGCGCTGGGCGATGCGCAGCTGCGCGCCGACCAGCCGCGCGCGGCCGCCGCCACCTACCGGCGTCTGCTCGGCTGCGACAACCTGAGCGAGCGCGCCCACCGGCAGCTGATCCGCGCCCTGGCCCGCGACGGCCGCCGCGACGAGGCGATCCGCCACTACGCGGTCATGCAGGCCCTGCTCCGCGAGGAGCTGGACGCGGAGGCGGACGCCGAGACCGCAGCGCTCATGGAGGACGTCCGCGCCGCCCGCCCGGTCTAGGGGTGCCCGCCCGCCATTGAACCCCCCCGCTTAAGCGCTTCCCCAAGCACGCGGGTGTACCCTTGCAGCCGGTTCGCCGGCCCGGGGGCGCCGGCACGTTCGTGGACACGGGGGAGGCGTCATGCGGAAATGGGTGGATCGGCTCGGGTGGGGCCTGGCAGCGATCGTCGGGCTCGTGGCGATCGGGGTGGGAGTACTCTACTCGATGAGCGCGCTGCGAGCGTCGCAGCGGCACGACGTGCCGGCGGTCACGCTGCACATCCCGAGCGACTCGGCCGCGGTCGCGCGTGGACGCCACGTCTCCCGCGCAGTCGCCAAGTGCCTGGACTGCCACGGCGACGATTACGCCGGCAAGGTCATGGTCGACGACCCCGCCTTCGGCCGCCTGGTGGCCCCGAACCTGACGCCTGCCGGCGTCGTCGCCGACTACACCGACGCCGACTGGGTGCGCGCGATCCGACACGGCGTCTCGACCCGGGATCGCTCGCTCCGTGTCATGCCGTCCTACGAGTACTACCATCTGAGCGATGACGACCTGGCCGACCTGGTCGCCTACCTGAAGACGCTGCCCCCGGCCACCCGCGAGCTGCCGCCGTTCCGGCTCGGTCCGATCGCGCACTTCCTGATCGTCGCGAACAAGTTCCCGGTGCTCGCCGCCGAGGCGATCGACCACTTCGCGGAGCGGGCGCCCGCGCCCGTGCCGGCCGAGACGCCGGAATACGGACGCTACCTGGCGGACATCGGCTGCGTCGGATGCCACGGCCCCCAGCTGCGCGGCGGGCTGCCGCCCATGACCGGTCCCGACATCACCCCGGGCGGGCGCCTCGCCGGCTGGACCCGCGCGGACTTCACGCTCGCGCTGCGTGCGGGCAAGCGCCCCGACAACACGGTGCTCAGCCAGGAGATGCCGTGGCGGCGCACGCTCGAGCTGAGCGACGTGGAGCTGGGCGCACTCTGGGCGTATCTCCAGGAGCTGCACCCGCAGGTCGCGCTCCGCGGCAGGGCCGAGTAGCGTGCGCATCCTGGTGGCGGGCGGTACCGGTCGGCTGGGTACCCGCCTGGTGCGGCGGCTCGTGCTCGAAGGGCACCGGGTGCGCGTGCTCACGCGACACCCCGAGCGTCACGCGGCCGCCGCGCACGGCGTCGACCTCGTGCGCGGCGACCTGACCGCGACCGTCGATCCGGTGGTGTGCGACGGCATCGACGTGGTATTCTCGTGCGCCAGCGCCTCCGCGCGTCTGCTCGACGCCGACGACGACACCACGTTCGAGAACGTCAACCACTACGGCAACGTGTCGCTGCTGCGGGCCGCGCTGCGCGCCGGGGTGCAGAAATTCGTCTACCTCGCGCCGCTCGGTGCGGAGCGCCTGGCACATACCGCGTACGGCGGCGCGCACGAGCGCTTCGTGCAGACGCTGCAGCGCTCGACCCTGCCGCACGTCGTGGTACGCCCCACCGCCGGATTCGATTACATCCGCGAGGCGCTGCTGCTGCTGCGCGCCGGGCATCCCTGGCTCTTCGGCGAGAGCGCGCAAGCCACCAATCCGATCCAGGAGGATGACCTGGCCGGGTTCTGCGTAGGCGCTTTACACGCCGACCAGGTCGAGGTGGCGGTGGGCGGCCCACGCAGCTTCACCCGCTTCGAGATCGCGCGCATCGCCCGCACCGCGCTCGCGGACGCACCACCCCGCTACGGCGTGCCGGCCAGGCTCGACCGGCCGGTGCTGCGCCGCACCAACCGCCGGGTGCGCGACCTGCTCGAGTTCGGGACCGCGATCTGCGGCCTGGATGTCATCGGCCCGGCGCACGGCACCCGCGACCTCGAGCGGGAGCTGCGCGCGTTCGCCGGCCATGCGCCCCCCGCGCCGGCGGTCGGGGAGCACTCCCGCCCCGCCGGGCCGCCACTGCTTGCGCTGGACGTGCAGCTGATCTGAGCCTGGCGCCTACCCGGATCCCCGTACCTGCGACGCGTCGTCCCGCGCGCGGACACCCGCCGCGCTCACTCCACCGCGACCCCCGCCCCCAGTCCCCTTGGGCCGCAACGGTTGGGCTGGGGCTGGCGCGGTGGCATGCGGCTTCCCTCTGGGCCGGCCATACGCGCACCCTCCGCTGGAGCCCCCCATGCTGCTGACCGACATCCGACACGCCGTCCGCGCCCTGAACCGGCGGCCCGGTTTCACGGCCATCGCCGTGCTCACGCTCGCGCTCGGCATCGGCGCCACCAGTGCGATCTTCTCGGCGCTCTATCACACGCTGCTGCGTCCGCTGCCGTTCGAGGGAGGCGAGCGCATGGTGTACGGCTGGATGAGCGGCGGCGGCATGATGATCTCGCCATCGCTCGCGCAGGTCGACGCCTGGCGGGCACGCGCGCGCAGCTTCGACCTGATCGCGCAGTACGACGCGGGCGAGTACACGCTGCGCGGTGAGGGCGACGCCAGCATCGTCGCCGGCGCCGCGATCGAGCGCGCGCTGCCCGCGGCGCTGCGCGTGGCGCCGGTGCTGGGGCGGGTGTTTACGGCGGAGGAGATGCAGCCGCAGGGCCGGCTGGTGGTCATGCTGAGCGAGGGCCTCTGGCAGCGTCGTTTCGGTGGCCGCGCCGACGTGCTCGGGGAGCGGATCGAGGTGAACGACGAGCGCTACGAGATCGTGGGGGTGCTGCCGAACCGCTTCGCCGCGTTCCAGGGCGAGACGCGCGAGGGACAGCTCTGGTTCCCGCTGCGGCTCGGGGAGGGACAGTCCACGCGGGCGTCGGCGCTGCTGCGCCTCCGCGAGGGTGTCGATACCGCCGCGGCGAGCGCGGAGCTGCGGACCATCTCCCGGGATGTCACCGAGGATCACCAGCTGCATGGCGAATGGACGCCGCAGCTGATGCCCGCGACCGCTTTCCTGGACGGTGCCACGCAGAAAGGGCTGCCGCTCCTGTTCGCCGCAGTGTCGGCGGTCCTGCTGATCGCGTGCGCGAACCTGGCGGGGCTCCTGCTGGTGCGGGTCGCGGGACGCCGGCGCGAGGTAGCCATCCGGGCCGCGATCGGCGCGAGCCGCGGCGCGATCACGCGCCTGGTGGCCGCCGAGTCGCTGCTGCTGGCGATCGGTGGCGGCGCCGCGGGCGCACTGCTGGCGGGCTGGCTCATGGACCTGGCGCGGCTGGTGCGACCGGACAGCCTGAACACGCTCGACCAGCTGAGCGTCGATGGCGTCACGCTCGCGTCCGCCGCCGCACTCACACTTCTCACGGCGCTGCTCTTCGGGGCCGCTCCCGCCTGGTCGGCGGTGCGCCACGACCTGATCGCGCCGCTCATGGCCGGCGGCGCCGGCGCCCGCGTGACCGCTGGCGGCCGGCTCCGCGCGGTGCTCGTCGCCGGCCAGATCGCCGCTTCCCTGGTGCTGCTCGTCGCCTCGCTGCTGCTCGTCCGCAGCGTCGGCTACCTGCAACGCCAGGACGTGGGTTTCCGGCCGGCGGGCGTGCAGGCGCTGCGGCTGGAGCTGCCGGGGACGAGCTATCCCGACGCTGCGGCCCGGCGCGCATTCTTCGACCAGCTGCTGCCAGCACTCCGCCAGCTGCCCGCCGTTCGGAGCGTCGCCACCGCGACGGGCGTACCCACCCAGTTCGGCGCCATGCTCGGCGAGGTCCAGATCGAGGGACGCGCGCTGGACACCGCCGACCGGGAGCGGTTCCTGAACTTCGCCGCGGTATCGTCCGATTACGCGCGCACCATGGGGCTCCAGGTCGTGGCGGGCCGCTTCCTGCAGGAATCCGATCGAGATGCCATCATCATCGATGCCGCCTGGGCCGCACGGCTCTGGCCGGGCGAAAGCGCGATCGGCCGGCGCATCCGGCTCTCGGCTGCGCCCGATGCGCCATGGCTGAGCGTCGTCGGCGTCGTGCGCGGCGTCATGGGACGCAAGGGCGGCACCGATGCGCCGCAGGTGTACGTCCCCGCCGAGTACACGTGGGGCCACGGCTGGGTGGTGCTGCGGACCGATCCGGACGCCGCGTCGATCGCACCTCTGGTGCGCGCGGCGGTCGGCCGGATCGATGCGCGGCTCGTGCCGCGGGACTTCACCACCATGGAAACGCTGCTCTCCGACACCATAGCGCTCGACAGGTTCTACATGCTGCTGCTCGTCTCGTTCGCGCTCACGGCGCTGCTGCTCTCGGTGATCGGCCTGTACGGTGTCATCAGCAACGCGGTCACCCAGCGGATCCCCGAGATCGGGGTGCGGCTCGCGCTCGGCGCCTCGCCGCGGGGCGTGCAGCGCCTGGTGCTCGGCCAGGGGCTGCGCCTCACCGCGATCGGCCTCGGCATCGGAGTGGCCGCGACGCTCTTTCTGGTGAAGCTCCTGTCCTCGGTGATCTACGGCGTCCAGCCGTACGACGCCGTCTCGTTCGCCGGCGCGGCCGCCGTGCTCATGACGGCGGCCTGCCTCGCCGTCTGGCTGCCCACGCGACGCGCGTTGCGGGTCGATCCCGTCGCCGCGCTCCGCTCCGAGTGAGCACCGGCGCGGGGAGCGGCTGGCGCAGCTACCAGGTCGATGGCTTCGAGATCATCGTCGGCAGGGGCGCGCGCGACAACGACGCGCTCACATTCGGCGCGGCCGAGCCGCACGACCTGTGGCTGCACGCGGCCGCGTTCGCCGGCAGCCACGTCATCGTCCGCAACCCGGAGCGCCTGGCCGCGCTGCCGCGCGCGGTCGTGGTCCGCGCCGCCGAGCTCGCGGCCTGGCACTCCAAGGCGCAGGGGGCCGGTGGCAAGGTCGAGGTGCACGTGTGCCGGGCCGCCGACGTCTCCAAGCCGCGCGGCGCGCCGCCCGGACAGGTGCGCATCCGCAACTTCGAGGCAGTGCGCGTCTATCCCCGCCCGGGCGACTGAAGGCCGCCGGCGCGCTCGGGCGGTCGACTTGCGGGCGGTCGATTGCGCCCGACGCCGCCGCGAGCGCAGCTTGCCGCACCGGCATCGAGCGTGCGCTCGCGCTTCGTGGTACTGCACGCTGCGCACTCACCAGCATGAGGGACGGGGATGACGATGCTGCTGCGCGAGCTGGTGGACGCATCGGCACAGGTCGGGGCGACCGCGTCGCGACTCGAGAAGACCGCCCGGCTCGCGGAGTTGCTGCGGCGGGCCGGGCCGCACGCCTCCAGCGCGGCCGCCTGGCTCACCGGCGACGCCCGGGTACGCACCTCCCTCGGGCCTGCCGCGGTGCGCGCCGCCTGGGACGCACCGACCGCAGCCGAGCCGACGCTCACCATCGCCGAGGTTGCCGACGAGCTCGCCACGATCGCGGGGCTGAGCGGCGCCGGCTCCACGACCGCGCGCGTGCAGCGGCTGCGCGACCTGTTCGCGCGGGCCACCGCGGACGAGCGCGAGTTCCTCGCCGGGCTGGTGCTCGGCGAGCTGCGCCAGGGCGCGCTGGCGGGCGTCATGGCCGATGCGATCGCGCGGGCCGCGGACGTCCCCGCGGCGGATGTCCGGCGCGCGCTGCTGTTGACCGGCGACCTGCCCACGGTCGCGGCGGCCGCCCTGGACGGCGGTGTTGCGGCGCTGCGCGGGTTCGGCGTGCAGCTGTTCCGCCCACTCGCGCCCATGCTCGCGCAGCCGGCGCAGGACGTCGACGCGGCGCTCGCGCGGCTGCACAATGCGGCCTTCGATTACAAGCTGGATGGTGCGCGCGTACAGGTGCACCGTCGGGGCGACGAGGTGCGGGTCTACAGCCGGCTGCTCAACGAGGTGACCGGGGCGGCACCCGAGCTCGTCGAGGCGGTGCGCGCCCTGCCGGGGCGGGAGCTGGTGCTCGACGGCGAGGCGATCGTGCTGCGGCCGAACGGCGTGCCCGAGCCGTTCCAGGTCACGATGCGGCGCTTCGGGCGACGCCTCGACGTCGCGCGTCTGCGCGCCGAGCTGCCGCTCGCGACCTTCTTCTTCGACGTGCTGTACGTCGATGGCGAGTCGCTGCTCGAGCGTCCCGCGCTGGAGCGCTTCGCGGCGCTGCGCGACGTCGTCCACGCGGGGCTGCACGTGCCGCGGATGGTCACGGCGGACCCTGCCGCCGCCGCCGGATTCATGGCGGCCGCGCGCGCCGCCGGCCACGAGGGCCTGGTCGCCAAGTCGCTGGACGCCCCCTACGATGCCGGCCGCCGTGGCGGCGGCTGGCTCAAGCTGAAGCAGGCGGATACGCTCGACCTGGTCGTGCTGGCCGCCGAGTGGGGCCACGGCCGTCGCCAGGGCTGGCTCAGCAACCTGCACCTGGGGGCGCGCGACCCCGAGCGCGGCAGCTTCGTGATGCTCGGCAAGACGTTCAAGGGACTGACCGATGCCCTGCTCGAGTGGCAGACGCGGGAGCTGCTCGCGCGCGAGATCGGCCGCGAAGGCCACGTCGTGCACGTGCGGCCGGAGCTGGTCGTCGAGGTCGCCTTCGAGGGCGTGCAGACCAGCTCCCGCTACCCCGGCGGCGTCGCGCTGCGCTTCGCGCGCGTGCGTCGGTACCGGGACGACAAGACGGCGGCCGAGGCGGACACGCTTGCGCGCGTGCTCGCCAGCCGCGAGATGACCACACCGGGGTGACCCGAGTGGAGGAGAACGACATGAGCGCGACCGGTGCCGGGGAGGGCCACATCAGCGTCCGCATGCAGCGCCCGGAGGCGGGGGAGTACCATCCGTTCTACGCCGGTTACGTCGCGCGCGTCCCGCCTGGCGATATCCTGACTATCCTGCGGGACCAGATCATCGACACGCGCGAGCTGCTGCGCCGGGTGTCAACGGCAGGTGCCGACTACGCGTACGCGCCCGGCAAGTGGTCCGTCAAGGAGGTCGTCGGACACGTGGCCGATGCGGAGCGCGTCTTCGGGTACCGCGCGCTGCGCTTCGCGCGCGGCGACGACACGCCGCTGTCCGGGTTCGACGAGACGCGCTACGTGCCCGCCGGCCGATTCGCCGAGCGGCCGCTCGGCCAGCTCGTCGAGGAGCTGGCCGCGGTGCGCGGAGCGACGCTCGCACTGCTCAACGGCCTGCCCGATGAAGCCTGGTCGCGGAGCGGCCTGGCGAACGGCACGCCCGTCACGGTGCGCGCCATCGCCACCATCATTGCCGGCCACGAGCTGCATCACCGGGCGATCCTCGAGACCCGCTACCTGCCCGGCGCGGCCGCCCCCGTGCGCTGAAGTCAGACGCGCACGTACGTGTCGTTCTTGCCCGCGGTCGCGCCCACCACCAGCAGCGCGCTGCCGAGTACGGCGTGCAGCGCGATGTCGTTGCCGCCGATCGGCACCAGGCCGAACAGGTCCGGGGCCACGAAGCCCAGCCCTGCGAGTACCAGGTACAGCGCTCCGGCCACCAGGCAGTACGTCTTCGCGCTGCCCCACGCGCGGCTCGCGATCAGGCCCCACACGCCGAGGGCCAGGTGCACCACGTTGTGCAGCACGTTCACCGGGAAAAGGCCGAGCAGGCGCGGCGCCGTTGCCGGGTCGGCATCCATGCTGCCGCCGGTCACGACGAAGCCCAGCACGCCCACCAGGATGAAGACGATACCGAAGACCAGCGCGGCACGTTGGATCAGCACGTCACACCTCCGCGTGTAGATCAGGAGGGCGAGCTCCCAACCGGTCCGGGTCCGCCCGACAGCCCGTCGATCGGCCCGATACACGGCGCGTGCCGCGCGCCCCGGCCCGGCTGTCCAGTCCCGGGACGCGGCGTCCGGAAGCGGACACCGGCCGGATCGCCCGAAAACGTCCAAGTGTTGTAACACAACGACTTAGCCGCTTGCGCCCGCGGGCACGGCGCTTCCCTCGCAGGCATCGAGGAAACCCTTTCGGGTCGAGAGTCGTCAGATAGGGTATCCGCGAGCTTTCTCACGATCGGAAGGCGTCCATGAGCCTGCACCTCGCAATCGGCCTCGCTTCCGTCGTTTCCGTTGCCATCCCCGTCTCCGAGTGGGCGATTTCCGGCGGTGATCCGTTCTCCGGCGCGGGGATCGTTGCGACGCAGGAGGGCGTGGTCTACTTCGTGGATCGGGGCCGCGACGTCGTGTGGCGGCTGGAGGATGGCGCACTCGACCGGGTCGTGGTCGGGCTGAAGACGCGCTCGCTGCAGCTGGCGGACGACGGTACGCTAATGGGCGTGTCGCGCTCGCAGCGCGGCGCGGAGGCCTGGGCCATGACGCGGGATGGCCGCGTGCATACGCTCGGATTCGGCGACGCGGCGCTGGGCATGGCGATGGACGGGACGGGCCGGGTTTACGGCTGGTCGGCGGGTCCGCGCAACGAGCCGATCAGCGTGTGGCGCGCGCAACCCGATGGACGTCGCTTCGAGCTGGCGCGCGGGGAGTGGGGGCACCGGGACGGCACCGGTCGTCACGTGCGCCTGTTCCCGATCGGCGCGATGCTGGTCGGAGCGGACGGCAGCGTGCTGCTCACGTCCGGGCCGTCGATCCGCCGGGTCGCACCCGATGGACGGGTGAGCACGATCGCCGCCGGGTCCAGCCTGCTCAAGCCGAAGCACTCGTTGCTGCGCCGGCTGGCCGGCGTGGTGCGCGGCCACCTGGCCGGCATCGCGACGGACGACCGGGGCGCAATCTACGTGGCGAATACGGAGCGGGAGCTGGTGGCGCGCGTGGAGCGCGGCCGGGCGACGTCGTTCTATCGGTCCCCGCGCGGCTGGCGGCCGGTCGGCGTCGCCGCCGCGAACGCGCAGGTCTACGTGCTCGAGTACGGTCCCGGCCTGCGGGTCTCGTCCGTCGATCCCCACGGTCGCGTGAAACCGCTGCTCGAGCTGGCGGGCTGATCCGGGCCAAGCAGTCGCTCGAGCAGCGCGCGCGGCGGCAGCGCATCGATGATGCCGTCACGGTGCACGGACTCGAGCGGGTCGGAATCGAAGCGCAGCGTGGCGACCGCGACCGCGCCCTGCGCGAGCAGCGCCCGCTCCGCGCGCGAGCCGATGCCGGCCAGCCAGGTACGTCCCGCGAACCACAGGATGCTGGCAGGCTGGCCGGCGCCCGTACACCAGTCCCGCCACTCGACCGGGAATTCGTACTTCGGCTGCTCGTACTTCATACCGCCATCCGCCCTCACATGCGCGGCACGAACATGATGTGTGCGCGCGGCGTCCCCGGGAACATCAGCCAGGGCGCGCCCGGCTTCGGCTGCGCCGAGATCCCGGTCGATTCCGCGGTCGCGCCCGAGATGTAGATCACGTAGAGCGGCCGCGCTCCCGCGACCTCGCCAGTCGCGGGGTCGGGCTCGCCTTCCTCCGCGCTCAACGAGTACAGCGCCGCCGGCGCGAGCGGCATGTCGAGAGTGCCCGCCTCGATCTCCGCATATCGCACGCTGTCCACGTTCTCGACGTTCTCGGCGCGCAGCGCGCGGCCCC
This sequence comes from Longimicrobiales bacterium, assembly GCA_035461105.1. Lineage (GTDB taxonomy): Bacteria > Gemmatimonadota > Gemmatimonadetes > Longimicrobiales > RSA9 > VEPF01. Next base: position 42,192 of record DATHVV010000219.1, read on the forward strand.
GCGCCATGAACGCCTCCAGCGAGCGGTGATAGCAGGCCACGTGGAAGCGCGGCGCATCCGCCGGATCGTCCGCCAGACAGATGAACGCGCCCGTGCCTTCACGGAGCGGAACCAGGCCGCTGGCGTCGGCGCGGTACCCCAGCACGGTCGCGTCCGCGCGGAACTCGGCCGGTAGCGCCAGCAGCGCCGCGTTGATCTGCAGCTCGGCGGAGGCCGGGCTCTGGGCGTTGAGCGGGGTGCCGAGCAGCAGCGCGGCGATCGCGAGAACGGCGCGTGTCGTCATGGTATTGTCCCCGGGGAGTGGAATTCTTCCCCGAAGGTCGTCACGGTCCGCCGGCCTTGGCAAGGGTGCCCTCCGTCCGTCCTCGCTGGCGTGCTCCTTGCCCCCTTCCTCCCCGGCCGCGAACGCGCGGTAACCTGAACGTTGCGAGGGAGTATGAACGATCAGAATCGGGAAGGCGGCACCTTCGAGCGGGCCGGGGAAGCGATGGGCGAGACGGCCGGCCGGATCGCCGGGAAGGCGACCGATGCCGCGTTCAGCGCCACCGGGGCGCTCTTCAACTCCATGACCGCCATGCTCGGGTCGTGGTGGTCGGGCTCCGAGGCGCAACGCGCCGCGGGCTCGTTCGCGGATCGGAAGGACAGGGCCTGCCGCGAGCACTTCGAGAGCCGAACCGGCCGCGGCGCGAGCGATTACGAGCGCACCCGGCCGCTCTACCAGTTCGGTCACGTGGCCGGCAGCAACCCCGACTACCAGGGGCGCAGCTTCAGCGAAGTCGAGCCGCAGCTGCGCCACGCCTGGGAGGCGGGCGGCACGAACGAGTTCGGGGCGTGGGACGACGTCAGCGATTACGTCGGCTACGGTTTCGGCCAGGGCACCGGCTCCCCCGGGCTGGATCGCGACGAGGCCGGCGCCGACCCCGCCCGGGACGCGACCCGCGACCGGGGCTACGACGATCCGCTCGGCGGTGGCGGCATCTGACGCGCCAGCGAATGAGGAAGGCCCCGCGCGTGCGGGGCCTTCCTCATTCCGCGCTCTCGATGCGGGGCTCGTGTCGCACCGGGAAGTTCACGGAGCTGGCAACGAAGCAGAGCCGGTGGGCGTCGTCGTGGAGCGCCGCGGCACGCGCCGCGTCCCCACGCTCGATCGTGACCCGCGGGCGCAGCAGGACTTCGGTAAACCGGCCGCCTCCATCGGGCGTCATCTCCAGAACGCCGCTCGCGTCGTCCTGGTACGCGCTCACCACGATGCCCGCGTCGGCGCAGAGGTGGAGATACCAGAGCATGTGGCAGCTGGAGAGCGCCGCGACGAGCAGCTCCTCCGGGTTGTAGCGGGCCGGATCGCCGCGGAACGCAGGGTCGGAGGAGGCGGCCAGCGCCGGCTTGCCGGGCGCGCTGATCTCGTGGGCCCGGTCGTAGGCGCGGTATCCGGACGTGCCGGTGCCGCGGTTGCCGGTCCAGGTGGTGTGGATCGCGTACTGGTGCATGGTCTCTGCGCTCGGGCCGGGGTGCGTCCTTGAGCTAGCACCACACTTGCACTCCGTAAAGCGACCCGGGCAGGGACCGGGCGCTGACACCGGCGGCGAAGGGAGCCGAGCATGCGACTGGGCAGGCGGAGCACGAACATCAGCGACCGGCGCGGCATGGGCGGCGTGGTCGCGGGCGGCGGCGTCGGCGTCCTGGTGCTGGCGTTGATCGGGCTGTTCTTCGGCGTCGATCCGACCGCGCTCATCCAAGGCGGTGGCGGCGGCGGCGCGGCGACCGGCGAGCCGGGGCGGGCCGGCGTGCCCACGGATCCGGCCGGCGATACCGTCGCGGCCGTGCTGGGCAGCACCGAGGATGCCTGGACCGCGATCTTCAGGCAGAACGGAGAGGAGTACCCGCCCCCGACGCTCGTGCTCTTCGAGAACGCGGTGCAGTCGGCCTGCGGCTTCGCGCAGTCGGCGGTCGGCCCCTTCTACTGTCCGCGCGACCAGCAGGTCTACATCGACCTCGCGTTCTTCCGCGACCTGAGCCAGCGCTTCGGGGCGACGGGCGACTTCGCGCGCGCGTACGTGATCGCGCACGAGGTCGGGCACCACGTGCAGAACGTCACCGGCGTGTTCGACCGCGCCGGCGGTGCGCGCGACAACGAGACGTCGGTGCGCCAGGAGCTGCAGGCGGACTGCCTGGCCGGGTTGTGGGCGTACCACGCGGGGATGCAGAACCTGCTCGAGCCGGGTGACATCGAGGAGGCGTTGAGCGCGGCCGCCGCGATCGGCGACGATCGGCTCCAGCAGCAGTCCCAGGGGCGAGTCGTGCCCGAGTCGTTCACGCACGGCAGCTCGGCGCAGCGGGTGCGCTGGTTCCGGCGCGGCTACGAGACCGGCTCGCTCGACAACTGCGACACGTTCGGCACGAGCACGCTCTGACGCCCAGGGCTCAGCCGGGGAGCCGGATCTCGGGCTCCTCGGGGTTCGCCCGGTAGAGGACGATGGTGCGACCGATCACCTGGACGAGCTGACTGTCCGCCACCGCGGCGGCCAGCGCCGCGCCCGTGTCGTCCGCGTCCTCGGGCGCGCTCTCGAGCACCTTCACCTTGAGCAGCTCGCGGGTGCGGAACGCATCGTCGAGCGTCTGCGCGACCGCCGGCGATACCCCCTCCTTGCCGATCTGCAGCAGCGGCTTGAGCGGGTGCGCCAGCGACTTCAGGTGTGCGCGCTGCCTGGAGCTGAGCTTTTCCATGTGAGCACCTCCCGCCGTCAATCGCGGTGCGCGGGTCCCGGCTGTCAAGAGGCTGGCGGCCGCAGCGCCGCTGCGTCACTGTGGGGCAGGCACATCCCGGACCCGGAGGGCGATGATGGGGGCGAGTGCAGCCGCCGCGGCTGCCGCGGCCGCGGCCAGAGCGATCAAGGCGTCGGGCACGATCGTCGAGCTCGAGCCCGAGGAGTTCCAGCGGCTGCTCCACCGGGGCCGCGACCTGGTGGTCGTCATGTCGCCGCCGCGCCGCTTCCACAACCGTTACGCCTACATCACGAGTTACCGCGGACTGGCCTTCTGCACCCGTTCCCCGGCGCCGCTCCACATGCCCGTGAGCGCCGAGGTCATCGCCGCGAAGAAGATCTGGATCCCCGACTGAGCGCTAGCCCGCCAGGAACGCGACCAGCGCACGGCTCACCTCCGCCGGCGCGTCATGCTGCACCCAGTGCGACGCGTTCGGGAGCCGGCGCACGCGCAGGCGCGGCGCATACGCTTCCAGCCCATCCAGCAGCCGGGTGCTGAGCGCACGGTCGCGCTCGCCCCAGATCACCAGCGTGTCGGCTTCGGTCCGCGCCCGGCGCGCACGCGCCAGGTCGCGGCCGCCGAGCGCGCGGTAGTAGTTCAGGGCCGCCGTGAGCGCCCCCGGCTGCGCCAGCGCCTGCACGTACCGCTCGATTTGCGCCTCATCGTATACGCCCGGCCGTGCGGTCCCGCGGAAGAGCCGGCGGATCACGCGGAAGTCGTGGGCCGCGAGCATCCGCTCGGGCAGCATCGGCAACTGGAAGAAGCCTACGTACCAGCTGCGCAGCAGCTGCGGCGGGCGCCGCACCTCGCGCAGGTACGTGCCGAGATGCGGGGCGTTCATGATCACCAGCCGGTCGACCAGCTCGGGGTGCTCGGCCGCGAGCGACCACGCGATGCTGCCACCCCAGTCGTGGCCGACGACGTGCGCCCGGCCGTGCGGTGTCGCCCGGATGAGCGCAGCCGCATCGGCGACCAGGTGGCGCAGCCGGTAGGCCGCCCGGCCGGCCGGTCGATCCGAGAGGTGGTATCCGCGCAGGTCGGGCGCGAGCACCTCCAGGCCGGCCGCCGCGAGCGGTCCCATCTGGTGCTGCCACGTCTGCCAGTTCTCGGGAAAGCCGTGCAGCAGCAGCACGGGCGGACCGGCACCGGCGCGCGCCACGTGCAGCGTGACGCCGTCACCGGCAATCCGGTCGTGGCGGATCTCGGGAACGATCATGATGGACCGGGTGGAGGAACGTCGCCTGCAACCCCTGCATAGTACGTCAGGGCGCGATAGCCCGCCCCTGTTCCCTTGACCCGGCCTGGCACGGCGCGGAACATCAGGGCCGGGCGGCGCAGCGGTACCGGCGCGCGTGCCCCTGACCGATCTGCCGATGGAGATCGCATGAAGCCTGCACACGACGGACGCGTGCGCGTTGCGGCCGCGTTCCTGTTCGCACTGGCCCTGCTCGCGCCCGTGCAGCTCGGCGCCCAGGACCGTCTCAAGACGTATCCCGGCTACGAACGCTACGCCCGCATGGCACCGCAGCTCGCGCAGGCGGTCACGCGCGTCGCGCTCACGCCGCGCTGGGCCGAAGATGGCCGGAGCTTCGAGTACCAGCTCGAGGGCCGGTGGTACCGCTACGACATCGCGCGCCGGGGCGCCACCGTGATCGCGACTCCCACCGCGGATCCGGGCGCCGGGCTCCGCCTGGGCGGCCCCGAGCGCGGGCGGCAGTACACGGAGGCAATCTCGCCCGACTCGACGAAGCGGGCCTTCTACCGCGACCGCAACCTGTGGCTCAGCGCGCGGGACGGCAGCGGCGAGCACGCGGTCACGACCGAGGGCAGCGCGGCCGAGCGCACCAAGTTCGGCAGCGGCAGCTGGGTGTACGGCGAGGAGCTCGACCAGAACACCGCGATGTGGTGGTCGCCGGACGGGTCACGGATCGCGTATTACGGATTCGACGAATCGCCGGTCACGGATTATCACCTGCAGCTCGACCAGACGAAGCTGGTCAGCACCATGGACATCGAGGCGTACCCGAAGGCGGGCGCGCCCAACCCGATCGTCGATCTCTGGGTCTACGACCTGGCCACCAGAGAGCGCACCAAGCTCGACATCCGTATGGGCGGCCCGTTCGCGAACGAAGTGGTCGGCTACTACGCCTACCAGGTGGGCTGGACACCCGACGGCAGCGAGGTGACGCTCAACCGCACCAATCGCCGCCAGAACATCATGGAGTTCACGGCCTGCCATCCGGGCACGGGCGCGTGCCGGGTGATCGTGCGCGAGGAATGGCTGCCGAGCTGGACCGAGAACCACCCGCCCATGCAGTACCTGGCCGATGGCCGGCGCTTCCTCTGGACCTCGGAGCGCACCGGCTTCCGCAACCTCTACCTGTACGACCTCACCGGGAAGCTGCTCGCGACGCTGACGAAGCACGCGTTCGACGTCGGCAGCATCGTGCGCGTCGATGAGCGCGCGGGGCACGTGTACTACCTGGCGCGCTCGGGCGACAACCACATGAAGGTGCAGCTCCATCGCGTCGGGCTGAACGGCCGCGGCGACGTCCGGCTCACCGACCCGGCGCTGCACCACACCGTCAGCATGGCGCCCGATGGGGCGCATTTCGTCGTCACCTCCCAGGCACACGACCGGGCGCCGGTCACCACCCTGCTGGACCGGCAGGGCCGGACGGTCGCGGAGCTGGCCCGTACCGACCTGACGAAGTACCGGGAGCTCGGCGTCCAGCCGGTCGAGCTGTTCACGTTCACGGCCGCGGACGGCAGGACCACGCTGCACGCCCTGCTGCACCGGCCCTCGAACTTCGACCCGTCGCAGCGGTACCCGGTGCTGGTCGCCGTCTACAACGGGCCCGGGACGAACGGTGTCAGCGAGAGCTTCGCGACGCCGCACCCGTTCACCGAGCTCGGCTTCCTGGTGATGACGCTGGACGCGCGCAGCGCCGGCGGGCGCGGCAAGCGCTTTCTGGACGCGATCTACCAGAAGCTGGGCGTCACCGAGATCGACGACATCGCCGCGGGGGTGCGCGCGCTGCGCGAGCGGCCGTACGTCGATGGCGGCCGCGTCGGCATCTACGGCACCTCCTACGGCGGCTACGCCGCGGTCATGGCGCTGTTCCGGTATCCCGACGTGTTTCACGCCGCCAGCGCGATGTCGCCGGTGACGCACTGGAAGCACTACGATACGATCTATACCGAGCGCTACATGTGGATCCCGCAGGAGAACGCCGAGGGCTACGAGAACGGCTCCGCTCTCAAGTACGTGAACGACCTGAAGGGCCGCCTCATGCTGTACTACGGCACCGCCGACAACAACGTGCACCCGAACAACTCGATGGAGCTGATCGCGGCGCTGCAGCAGGCGGGCAGGAGCTTCGAGGTGCAGGTCGGGCCGGACCGCGGACACACGACGCTCAACCCGCAGCGCATGCTCGAGTTCTTCATCGAGAACCTGGTGCTCCAGCCTCAGCCGGTCATGTAGGCGACGTCGCTTCGGCGACGCTCATCCCGCCCCGGACCCCCCGGCTGCGCTTGCGGCCGGGCGGAACCGGGCCGGCTCCCGCACCGCCCCGGATTCCACTCGTCCTACAGCGGGGCCCGCTCTAACGTCTCCCCCCGCTCGGGTGTCTGATACGGCAGCAGTTCTCGTCGAAACCACTCTTCACGGTCGATGCCGAATGCGTGTCCTGGGCTTGCTCCTGATGCTGGCAGTGCTGCTCCTGGTACCGGTGGCGCTCGCGGCGCAGGAAGCCGACGTGCTGACCGGCCGGATCACCGGGCCCGACGGCAGGGCGCTCTCCGGGGCACGCGTCGAGGCGATCTCCGCGGAGACCGAGATCACGCGCTCGGGGGTGACCGACGGGAACGGCCGCTACATGATCATCTTCCCGGATGGCGGCGGCCGTTATCTGCTGCGGATCTCCTACCTGGGCATGGCGGACCAGGTGCTGACGGTCACGCGCGACGGCGAGGAGCTGCTGGTCGTGAACGCGGCCATGACGACGGAAGCGATCCCGCTGGACGCGATCGAGGCCCGGGCGCGGCGGCCGCTGCCGGGGCGCGGCGAGACCGGCGAGCAGGCCACGGCGCTCTCCCAGGAGCTGGTCAATCGGCTGCCGCTGCCCGATCTCGATCCCGCCACGCTCGCGCTGCTCGCGGCGGGCGTCACGGCCACGACCGCGGACTCGCTGTCGGGACGGATGGGCTTCAGCGTCGCGGGCATGAGCGACCTGCTCAACCAGGTCACGCTGGACGGCGTCATCCTCGGCGAGGGCGGGCTGGGCGTGCCGGAGGAGGGCGTGCGTCGCACGCAGGTCACCACCAGCACGTTCGACGCCTCCCGCGGCGGCTTCGCGGGCGGCCAGGTGGCCATGACCACGGCCCGAGGCACGAACCGCGCCGGCGGCGCGCTCACCTACCGGCTCGATGACGACGCCCTGCAGGCCAGCTCCGCACCGACCGCGAACGCGTTCACGCGCCACAACGTGGGCGGCTCGTGGGGCGGGCCGCTGCTCCGCAACCGGCTCTTCTACAACGCCTCCTTCCAGCTCACCCGGAACACCAGCCACCGCTTCGCGCTCACCGCCGGCGATCCGCTCGCCACGCAGCGCTCGGGCGTGAGCGCGGACTCGATCGCCCGCTTCCTCTCCATCCTGGATGGCGGGCTCGGCATGCCGGTCGCCGGCCAGACGGGCGCCTATGACCAGCTCTCGCGTGACCTGCGGCTGCAGGGTCGCGCCGACTGGAGCGCGGTGCAGCGGGCCACCATGTCGCAGACGCTGTCGCTGCGCTTCAACTACAACCGCAACGACCAGGACAGCGCGCAGATCCGCACCCTGGACCTGCTCCAGCACGGCGGCGCGGTGGAGCGGGACAACCGCCTGGCGGCGGTCTCGCTCACGTCGCGCTTCGGTACCAGCTGGACGAACACGCTGAACGCGTCGTACAGCGAGAGCTGGAACGACCAGCTGCCCTACGTCGAGATGCCCGAGGGCCGGGTGCGTGTGACCTCCGAGTTCGAGGATGGCACCCGCGGCACCAGCTCGCTCGTGTTCGGCGGCAACCGCAGCATGCCGAGCGAGGTCTACAGCCGCGACCTGCAGCTCTCCGACGACGTCTCGCTGCTGCTGCCGATCGGCGCGCAGCTGCATCGGCTCAAGCTGGGCGGCTCGCTCCAGAAGACCCGCAACGTGGCCCTGTCGACGGACAACCTGTTCGGCTCGTACACGTTCGCATCGCTCGCGGACTTCGAGGCGAACCGCCCGGAACGCTACGAGCGCGCGCTCAGCCCGCGCGACTCGCGCAGCAGCGCGCTGCACAGCGGCTTCTACCTGGGCGATACCTGGCGCATCAGCCAGCCGCTCGAGCTGACGCTCGGCCTGCGCTGGGACCGCAGCGAGCTGGACCAGCGGCCCGCGTACAACCCGCTCGTCGCGGAGCGCTTCGGCCGCCGCACCGACATCACGCCGGCCATGTCGGGCTGGAGCCCGCGCATCGGATTCAACTACCGGCTGAGCGGGCCGGGCCAGCCGGCCAGGGCGCTCACCGGCGGCCTGGGCGTGTTCGCGGGACGCGCTCCCGTGAACATCTTCTCGAGCGCGGTCCGGCAGACCGGCCTGCCCGACGCGGAGCAGCGGCTCGTCTGCATCGGCGGCGCGGTGCCGATCCCCGACTGGCAGCTCTTCCTGCAGGATCCGGCGGCGGCGCCGGCCGAGTGCGCCGAGGGCGGGCCCGGCGTACCCGACGACTTCACGCAGCGCGCGCCCGCGGTGACGCTGATCGATCCCGACCAGTCGCTGCCATCGTCGCTGCGCCTCGATTTCGGCTATCGGACCATGCTGCCGCTCGGCATCAGCGGCAACTTCCGCTACACGTACTCGCGCGGGCGCGGGCTGTGGGGCTACCGCGACATCAACCTGGATGAGAGCCGCAGCTTCACGGTCGCGGGCGAGGATCGCCCCTTCTTCGGCACCGCCGAGGCGATCGTGCCGGCCACGGGCGCGGTCGCGATGACCGGATCGCGCATCCACCCGGAGTTCGCGAGCGTGCTCGACGTGCGCTCGGACCGGGAATCGCGCACCCACCAGCTCACGATGCAGCTGGGCGGCGCGATCCGGCAGAAGGTGCAGCTCTTCGCGAACTACACGCTCGGCTTCTCCGACGACCAGGGCTCCGGCTCGTTCTTCGCCAGCACCACGGCGGGCAATCCGAACGTTGCCGAGTGGGCGCGGAGCGGCAACGATCGACGCCACACCGTCAACCTGTCGCTCTCCTACCCGGTGCTGCCCGAGCTGGAGATCGCCGCGACCGCCCGGCTCGCGTCCGGACGGCCGTTCACGCCGCTCGTCGATCGCGACATCAACGGCGACGGCGCGCGCAACGACCGCGCGTTCGTGTTCGATCCCGCGACCGCGGCGGACCCCGCGGTGGCGGAAGGGATGAGCCGGCTGCTCGCGACCGTGTCCGATCGCGTGCGCGACTGCCTGACCTCGCAGATGGGAGGCATCGCCGGGCGCAACACGTGCCGCGACTCCTGGACCCAGTCGCTCGACCTGCGGCTGTCGGGACGGCCCAACCTGCCGCGCGTGGAGCGCCGGCTCACGGTTTCGATCGACGCGCGCAACGTGCTCACCGGCCTCGACCAGCTCGTCCACGGCACCGACGGCATGCACGGCTGGGGTGAGGGGCGCCGCGCCGAGAGCACGCTGCTCGAGGTGCGCGGCTTCGATCCGGCCACCCAGGCGTTCCGCTACGAGGTGAACGAGAACTTCGGCCAGGCGACGCGCGGGCCGGGCAGCTTCCGGAACCCGTTCGCGATCACGCTCACGGCCCGGCTCACGGTGGGCGGCCAGCCGCAGCTGAGCAACCGGCCGTTCGGCGTCACCGGCCCCGGTCGCGGCGGCTTCGGCCCCGGGTTCCGCGGCGCCGGCGGCGGGCCGGGCGGGCCGGGCGCGCCGGGCGGCTTCGAGATGCGCGCCGAGCGCCTGGCCGAGGCGGGCTTCGACTTCGGGGCGCTCCTGCGCGGCGGCGAGTCGCTCGACGTGGACTCGCTGCTCGATGCCGCACTCGACAATCCGGTGCGCGCCGTGCTCGCACTCGCGGACTCGCTCGCGCTCACGCCGTCGCAGCAGCAGCGACTGGCGCCGCTCGCCGACTCGCTGCAGGCCCAGCTCGACCGCCGCCGCGCCACGCTCGAGCCGCTCGTGCAGGGGCTCGCGCCCGCGGCCGGCGCCGACCCGCGCCAGGCCGGCGAGCTGCGCCGACGCTTCCAGCTCGAGGTGCAGCCCCAGTTGACCGGCGCCCGGCGCGAGAGTGCCGAGGCCATGAGCCTCGCCCGGCGCGAGCTCACCGACGAGCAGTGGCAGCGGCTGCCCCAGCCGCTCCGCGCCCGCGCCGAGCAGCGCGCGGCCGGCGGCTTCAATGCGGTCGGCATGCTCGACCGGATGCTCGCGAACCCGCTCCCGGTGCTGCTCTCGCTCCGCGACTCGCTTCAGCTCGGCGAGGCCCAGGTCGCGCAGATCGAGGTGCTGTCGGGCGCGCTCCAGGAGAAGCTGAACGCCCGCCGCGAGCAGCTCGGACAGCGCTTCGACAACGTCGCGCGCGAGGACATGGGCCGCGTTTTCGGCGAGGTGCAGCCCGAGATCGAGCGCACGCGCACCGAGGTGCGCGACGCGCTGCGCGCCGTGCAGCGGCTGCTGACCAGGGAACAGTGGCAGCGGGTGCCGGAGCGCGTGAAGGACCCGTATGCGAGGGTGGAGCGGGGGAGGCAGGGATAGGGATAGGGATAGGGATAGGTACGCTGGCGTCGGGGGCGCGGGCGTGCTTGACGGTAGTGCGGGGGGCGGCGCAGGTTGCGGGATCACTCTCACCGGGGCAGATCATGCGCTTCCCAGCTCGTGCGGGCTGCTTGCTCGCGGCAGTGCTCTCGTTCACGGCGCCACTCGCGGCCGCGCCGGCACTAAACGCGCAGTCACCCGGCTACGACGCGCACTTCGGCGAGCGCACCATGCGGGTGGATTATTACCATACGGGCGGGCTCGGCCAGGAGATCGTGAGCCTGGACCGGGTGGTGGCGGACGGGGCGTGGCCGGGCAGCCGCACGCAGCTGGTGGATGAGACGAACCTCGGGGCGTACCGGTTCGAGGTGCGCGACGCGGCCAGCGACGCGCTGCTCTACTCGCGCGGCTTCGCCTCCGTGTTCGGCGAGTGGGTGACGACCGCGGAGGCGGGCGTGATGCACCGCACCTTCCACGAGTCGCTGCGCTTCCCCTGGCCGAAGCAGCCGGTCACGGTCGTGCTGCAGCGGCGCGGCGAGCCGCAGCAGCTGGCGCCGGGCGCGTTCGAGGAAGTCTGGCGCACGACCGTGGACCCGGCCTCGCGCTTCGTGAATCGCGCCGATGCCGCCCCGCGCGGCCGTGTGCTCACGTTCCAGGAGCACGGCGCCGCCGCGTCGAAGGTGGACCTGGTGCTCGTGGCCGAGGGCTACACGGAGGCGGAAGCGGCCAAGTTCGAGACGGATGCGCGTCGCCTGCTCGAGGCGCTCTTCCGGGAGGAGCCGTTCCGCAGCCGGCGCACCGACTTCAACGTGCGCGGCCTCTTCATCCCCGCGGCGGCGAGCGGCGGCCACCGCGCACGCGCCGACCAGCATCGGCGCACGCACTTCGGCACCGAGTACAACATCTTCGACTCCGAGCGCTACGTGCTCACCCAGGACAACCGCTCGCTGCGCGACGCGATCTCGACGGTACCCTACGAGTTCATCGAGGTGCTGGTGAACGACGCGCAATACGGCGGCGGCGGCATCTTCAACGCGCACTCGACCGTCGCGGTGGACAGCGAGTTCGCGGAGTACGTCTTCGTCCACGAGTTCGGACACCACTTCGCGGGACTCGCGGACGAGTATTACACGAGCGATGTCGCCTACCAGACGGGCGCGGCCGTGAAGCCGGAGCCGTGGGAGCGCAACACCACCGCGCTGCACGATCCCGCCCGCCTGAAGTGGCGCGACCTGGTGACCCCCGGCACGCCGCTGCCCACGCCCTGGGAGAAGGCGGAGTACGAGCGGCACGGGCAGCAGATCCGGGAGCGTCGCCAGGCGCTCGTCGCGCGCAACGCGCCGCAGGCGGAGTTCGATCGGCTCTTCGCGGAGCAGCAGGCCTGGGAGACGGCGTTCTTCCAGCGGCAGAAGTACCACGGCCACATCGGCGCGTTCGAGGGCGCGGGCTACGAGGTCGAGGGCCTGTACCGCCCCGAGATCGACTGCGTCATGTTCTCGCGCAACCCGGTCGGCTTCTGCGAGGTCTGCCGGCGGGCCCTGCTGGAAGTGATTCAGCTCTATACCAGTTGAAGGGGCGAGGGGCGCGGGCGAGGGCGAGGGGGGCGGAGGGGGCTCATCCGCCCTGGTTCCTTGCCGTGGTGCCCTGAGCGTCGCATACATACCGGATCGCCGCAGTTCCCGATCCCCGAACACCACTCCTCATGGTCATCCTGAACGAGCTGCGCCAGGCGGCCCGGACGCTGCTGCGTCAGCCGGGTCTCACGTTCCTCTCGGTGCTGGCACTGGGGCTCGGCATCGGCCTGCCGGTCGCGATGTTCGGCATGGTGGACGGCGTCGTGCTGCGCGGCCTGCCGTTCGATGACCCGCACCGCATCGTACACCTGGAGCGCAGGCCGTACGGCGCGCGCGGCGAGGGTTGGGGCGTGGCGGCGCGGGACTGGGTGGTCTGGCAGGAGCAGCAGCGCTCGTTCGAGCAGCTGGCCGCGTTCCGGAACGGCAGCGTCACGCTGCGCTCCGGCAGCGGCACGGACCGCTGGCGTGCGACGTGGGCGACGCCCGACCTGTTCCCGCTGCTGCGGGTGCGCGCGGCGCAGGGCCGCGCGTTCGGTGCCGAGGAGGCCGCCGCGCCCCTCGTGCTGCTCGGCCACCACGTGTGGCGCGACCGCTTCGCGAGCGATGCCGCGGTGATCGGCAGCACCGTGTTCGTGGACGGCCGGCCGCATACCGTGCTTGGCGTCATGCCGGAGACGTTCCGCTTCCCGGACCGGCAGGACGTGTGGCTGCCGCTGCCGATCGACGCGGCCATGGTGGCCGCGCCGGACGGACCGACGTTCGACGTGATCGGCCGGCTGCGCCCGGGTGTGAGCCGGCGTGAGGCGGCGGCGGAGCTGGAC
>DATHVV010000220.1:0-6063 GCA_035461105.1 Longimicrobiales bacterium
GCTGCTCGGCGTGCTGGGCGCGGCGCCGGTGGTCGCCGCGGCGGGCGCGGCGCTCTTCGCGGTGCACCCGGTGCACGTGGAGGCGATCGCGAGCATCGTGGGGCGCGCCGACCTGCTGGTGGCCGTGTTCAGCCTGGTCGCGGTGCTCGCGCACCTGCGCCTGCGCACCGCCGGGCTGCGCATCCCGGTGGTGGCGCTCTGCTACGCGGCCGCGCTGGGCGCGAAGGAGAGCGGCGTGGCGCTGCCCGGGCTGCTCCTGGCCGTGGAGCTGGTCCGCGCCGGCGACGTCCGCGCGTTCGCGCTCGCCGCGCGTCGGCAGTGGCCGCTCTGGGCCGCGCTGCTCGCGGTGCTCGCGCTCTACTTCGCGGCCCGGCACGCGGTGCTCGGCACGTTCACGGGACGCGACGTCGCTCCCTACATCGCCGCGCTGCCCGCGCCGCTGCGCGTCGCCACCGCGATCGCGAACTGGTCGACGTACGCGCGGCTGCTGTTCGCGCCGTGGGAGCTGAGCGCGGATTACGGCCCGGCGGTGACGCTGCCTGCCGGCCTGCTCTCGCTCCGCTTCTGGGCGGGGCTGCTGATCCTGGCGGGCAGTCTCGCGCTCGCCTGGCTCGGACGCGCCCGCGCGCCGCTCGCGGCGCTCGGCGTGCTCTGGTTCACGGTCGCCGTGTTCCCGGTCACGAACCTGCTCGTGGCGACGCCGGTCTGGATCGCGGAGCGCACGCTCTACTCGCCCTCGATCGCGGCGGCGCTGCTGCTCGCCGCGCTCGGCGCCGAGCTGCAGCGCCGGGAGCCGCGCGCGCGCCGCCTCGCGACCGCCGGACTCGCGCTGGTGCTGGTGCTGTTCGGCGTGCGCTCCTGGCAGCGCAGCCGCACCTGGGCGGACAGCGACACCGTCGCGCGCACGCTCATCACGGAGCGGCCGGAGTCGTTCCGGTCGGCCTGGTGGCTGGCGCGCATGCTGGCGGCGAGCGGACAGTACGAGCGCGCCGCGGCGCACTTCGAGCGCGCCCGCAGCCTGCTGCCCGGCAGCGCGGGCGTGGCCGGCGACTACGCCGGCATGCTGCTGGATGCGGGCCGGCCGGCCGAGGCGGAGGCAGTGCTGCGGCGGCTGCCGCTCGACGAGAGCGCGGACATGGGCATCTACCTGGTCCGGGCGCTGGTCATGCAGGCCCGTCACCGGGAAGCCGCCGCCGTGCTCGACACCCTGCGGGCGCGCTTCCCGCGCGACTGGCGGCTGCCGGCGCTCGCATCACGGCTCGACCCGGTGCCCGTTGCCCCGCGCTGACGGGCGGGCGGCGGGCGGCGTTCATCCCCCCGCGCGAGCCGCCGGACCCCCGCGCCTTGGCGCCGCGCTGCCGCTCCCGGTACGATCAGGATGATGCCCAGGACCGCGCCCGAGCCCGGCCCGCTCTCGCGACTCACGGCGCGCTTCGTATCGGCGCGGCCGGAAGAGCTGCGCGCGCTCTGGCTGGCGTTCGTCTACCACTTCCTGGTGCTCACCAGCTACTACATCCTGCGCCCGATCCGGGACGAGATGGCGGTGGCCGGCGGCGTCGAGAACATCCCGCTGCTGTGGACCGGGACGCTCGTCGCCACGCTGCTCGTGCAGCCGCTCTTCGCGCTCCTGGTCGCGCGCTTCCCGCGCCGCCGGTTCGTGCCCTGGACCTATCACTTCTTCGGGCTGAACCTGCTCGTCTTCTTCCTGCTGCTGCGCACCCTGGACCCCGGGCAGGGCATCTGGATCGGGCGCGTGTTCTACGTCTGGGTGGCCGTGTTCAACCTGTTCATCACGAGCGTCTTCTGGGCGTTCATGGTGGACATCTTCGGCGAGGCGCAGAGCAAGCGGCTGTTCGGCTTCATCGCCGCGGGCGGCTCCACCGGCGCGATCCTGGGCTCCAGCATCACCGCGTTCCTGGCGGTGCCGCTCGGGCCGATCAACCTGCTGATCGCGTCCGGCCTGATCCTGGAGCTGGCCGTGCTCTGCGTGCTCGTGCTCGGCCGCATCCAGGCGGAGCTGGAAACGGACGCCCGGGCCGCGCCGCCGCGCGACGCACCTGCGTTCCAGGCTGCGCCGGCCCGCGGCGCCAGCGCCGATGAAGCCGTGATCGGCGGCTCCGCGTTCGCCGGCATCACGCATGCGCTGCGCAACCCGTACCTGCTCGCCATCGCCGGCTTCATCATCCTGTTCACGATCGGCTCGTCGTTCCTCTACATCCAGCAGGCGGAGCTGGTCGGGCGGGCGTTCGCCGACCGGGCCGCGCGGACCGCGTTCTTCGCGAAGGTGGACCTGGCCACGAACGTGCTCACGTTCTTCGGCCAGGTCTACCTGTACGCGCGGCTGATGCGCTGGCTGGGAGTGCCGCGCATGCTCGCACTGCTGCCGATCCTCTCCGTGATCGGCTTCGGCGCGCTCGCGCTCGCGCCCACGCTCGGCGTGCTGGTCGTCTTCAACGTGCTGCGCCGCGCCGGCAACTTCGCGGTCGCACGCCCGACCCGCGAAGTGCTGTACACGGTGATCCCGCGCGAGGACAAGTACAAGGCGAAGAGCTTCATCGACACGTTCGTGTACCGACTCGGCGACCAGCTCGGCGCCTGGGGCCAGGCCGGGCTCGGTCTGCTCGGCCTGGGCGTCGCCGGCATCGCCCTCGTCGCGGTACCGCTCAACCTGATCTGGCTCGGCCTCGCGCTCTGGCTCGGCTGGCAGCAGGTGAGGATCTCACGCGCGCGCGCGGCTCGGGCCGAGGCGGCGCCGGCAGCCCCATGAGGCAGGGCTCTTTCACACCAAAGGAGAAGTGAACGTGACCAACAGACGGCGGTTCATCCAGCTTTCGGCGGCCGCGGGCGGCGCGCTCGCGCTCGAGGGTCTGCCCGGCACCGTGCATGCCGCAGCCGCGCCCCGCTACCGCGGGCTGCCCGACGTGCCCGCGGCCCGGCGCGCGCTGCGCATCCTGATCCTCGGCGGCACCGGCCTGACCGGCCCGCACCAGGTCCGCTACGCGGTCGCGCGCGGCCACCAGGTGACGGTGTTCAACCGGGGACGTCGCAACGACATCCTGCCGGAGGAAGTGATCGAGCTGCAGGGCGACCGCAACCTGCACGAGGTCGCGGCGCTGCGCGGCAAGGACTGGGACGTCGTCATCGACAACCCGGTGATGCTGCCGTTCTGGGTGAAGGACGCCGCGGAGGTGCTCAGGGGGCACACCAACCAGTACGTCTTCATCTCCACGATCTCGGTCTACGATCCGGCCGGGCTCGAGCGCATCACCGAGGACTCGGCGCTCCACGAGTACCGCGACGGCGATCCGCTCGCGGTCACGCCCGACGCGTTCCGCCAGAACATGGGCGAGCTGTACGGCCCGATGAAGGTCGCGTCCGAGCGCGAGGCGCTGAAGTGGTTCGGGGACCGCACCACGATCATCCGTCCGGGCCTCATCGTCGGCCCCGGCGACGGCTCGTTCCGCTTCACGTACTGGCCGTGGCGCCTCGAGCAGGGCGGCGACATCGTCGCGCCCGGCGACGGCCACGACCCCGTCCAGCTGATCGACACGCGCGACCTGGCGGAGTGGACGATCCGCATGGTCGAGGACGGCAACACCGGCACCTACAACGGCACCGGTCCGGCCGGCCGGCTGACCATGGCCGAGATGCTCGGGGCCGCGCGCGGCGCGCTGCCGGGCAACACGGCCACGAACCTCGTCTGGATTCCCTGGGAGTTCCTCGAGCAGCACGAGGTGCGGCCCTGGGCCGAGATGACGACCTGGATCCCGGCGTCCGACCCCGACAGCGTCATCGCGAAGACGGACAACACGCGGGCGATCGAGAAGGGTCTCACGTTCCGGCCGCTCGCCGAGACCTCGCTGGACGCGCTGAAATGGGTGAAGGAGCTCGCACCGGACGCGCAGGCGCGCGTCACGAAGGCCGCCGGCCTGCCGAGCGAGAAGGAGGGGAAGGTGCTGGCCGCCTGGAAGGCCAGAACGGATTGACGGCGGGTGGGGGTGGGGGTGGGCGTGGGGGTGGGGGAACGGCGGGGGACTGCGGGTGGGGGTGGTGTTGGGTTCCCATGGGCGGCCGCTGGGCGGCTCGAGGGAAGCTGACCGCCCGGGCGTAGAGCGCCCGTGGACCCGGCGTGGTAAGGCAAGCAGATCGCCTTCACGAGCGATCGGGACGGCAACGCCGACACCTTCGTCATGAACGCCGATGGCACGGACGTAACCCGTCTCACCTCGACCCGGCCAACGACGTCTGGCCCACCTGGTCGGGCAAGCAGATCGCCTTCGCCAGCACGCGGTCCGGCGATCTCGAGATCCTACCCGGCAGCGCGAGCAGTCCCAAACGGGTGCCAGCACGTCCGCGCTGCCGGCAGTCTTGCTGCGCTCGCGACCCGGATCCTATCATTGTCCATTCGCCGGAAACGGCGTCGGGATTTCCCGTTCTCTTTGGCTGTGCCGCTGCCGCCCTCACCCACCGCCGCGCCTGCAGCGAGGCTCGCATGACCAACAGCAACCTGAAGCAGTCAAGGCTGCGGCATGGCTCTCACGCGGCCACCAGGCATCGTGCTGTTACCGCGCTCGTCGCGCGTGGCGTATCGCTGCAGGGCGCGAAGGAGTTCCTGGCCGGCGATGTGGTCACGGGCCCTGGCGACCGCCAGCGGCTGCCGCGCGTCATTGGCGAGCTGACGGCGGAGTCGAATACCAGTGCGATCGCGCTTCTGCTGCCGGCGGTGCAGCAGGCCCGTGAAGCCGCGCGTAGTCCACGCGCCGCCCGGTCGGACAGCGGGAGATGGAGTATTGCCATCCTGCCCTACCTCGAGCGGGCCGGGATGTCGCCGACCGGCCGACAGCAGTTTGTCGCGGGCCTGCCCGTGAACGACGCAGGCGACCGAGCCCTGCTCGCCCAGGCCGTGACGGCGGGCGGGAACGTGGGTTGGTTCAACCAGACTTATGCGAACAAGCCTGTCTCCAAGACCTGATTTGCAATGGCGTTTTGAATTTCCTGTCCACTATCCACCTATCCATTGTCGCCATCCCCGCGATCGCGCGATCATCGACGAGCTGCGCGACTGCCCCGACGGCGAGCGCGAAAGGATGGCACAGGCGGGAGGCTGGCGAACCGGAGCTGATCCGATCAACGAGGTGGCACGCATGCGTCGCAAGGCAGAGTTGCACCCGTCATCCGGACTTCACGCCGTGCTCGTCGCCGTGGTGGGTGTGTTGCTGGCAACAGGTTGCAGCGACGCATACAGGGATTCCACGCCGACCGGCCCTGGCACCGAGCCCGCCCATATTGCACTGATCCTGCCCGCCGTTCAGTCAGCGGCCGCCGCTTGTTCATTTCCGAGGTACTGTCCGGCGAACCAATAGCATTGCAGCAGGCGTGCGAGCAGAGTTGGCTGGTGCGCTTCGGACCGATGCTGATCGGAATGCTGGAGGGCGGTGAGTTCGCTCCCGCCCACCCCCACAGAAAGACGAGAAGATCAGGACGAGTGTCTCAGATGTCCTGATAACGGGTATCTCAGATGTCCTGGGTGCTTGCAGACTGCGGGTGGGGTGGTTTTGCGTTCCGATTGGCGGCCGCTGGGCCGCGGGTGGTCGGCCGCTTCCGCCGCGAGTGGGGGCGATTCCCGGCGGCGGCGGCGGTCGCTCCCGCCCCGCGGCCAGGAGCGCCCGTAGTCGCCGCGCACCTGCTCGAACGGCCGCGATCCGGCGGCGCGGCCCAGCCCGCAGCACCCGGCGCGGGACCTCGAAGCCCCGCGCCCCGGCGCTCACCGCGGTGTCGAGGTGATCGAGCTGCTGCGCCGGAGTCCCGGAGACGGACGTCCCGGCCGTAGCCCACGAGTCGCGCACCCACGGCTCGCGCACCCACCGCCGCGCCCTCCCTCACCCGCCGTCACCCGATTTTCCCCCACCCCCACGCCCACCTCCACCCCCGCCCGCCGTTCGCCGTTCGCCGTCAATCTCCGCCAGCGCTCCACGGCGGCACGACGGCGTTCCCGCGCGCGTAAGCGATCAGCTGGCCGAGGTGCTCGTGCAGGTGGTTGTCCATGAGCAGCACGGCCGAGCG
>DATHVV010000221.1:0-2262 GCA_035461105.1 Longimicrobiales bacterium
GGAAGTGCGGCTGCGCGTGCTCGACCACGGCGAGGCGACCGTGTACGACAGTGGCGAGTTCGAGGTCCAGCTGTCGGGTCAGCCCCCCGAGGTGCGGGTCGAGGTGATCGGCCCGGAGCTCGAGGTGCTCTACCCGGTCGGCGGTACGCTCGCCGTGCCGCGCGATCCGGCAGCGCGCGTGTCCGTCGTGGTCGGCAAGCCGGAGCGCGCCTACATCAACGACCTGCTCGCCGAGCGCTTCGTCCGCCTCGAGGCCGCGCTCGGCCGCCACGGCGTGCACTACAACGCGAGCGTGGACAGCCTGGGCGAGGGTGTGCGCCGGATCATCGGACTGCTGGAGCTGCGCGAGGAGGACCTGCGCCGGAGCATCGACCGGCAGCGTCGCCAGAGCGACGTGAAACCGGCGATCTACGCGACCATCGACCGCTATCTCCTCGAGGTGAAGGACCTGCGCGATGCGGTCCGGCTGGTCGTGCCGTTCGCCGGCCGGAACCGCGAGGCCGCGGTCACGCTGCAGGGCGCGATGAAGGATTACAACGCCGCCTACGAGGCGGTGAACGACGGACACAACGGCTTCCTCAGCGGCATCCGCAGCTTCTGGGAGCCCGCGCGCGCCGAGGTGCTCGTGCGCGACCTGGACGACGTCTATACCGAGATCATGCACGAGATCCACCGGACTTACGTGCTGCCGCTCAACGAGAGCCTGGTGGTGCTGCAGCGCGCGCACGGACCGGGCCCGCCGGGCGGCCGCGAGATCGATGCCGCGGTAGCGGCAGCACAGGCGAGCGTGCCGCCCCTGGACGGACGTATCGAAGCGCTCGAGCGCCGCTACGCGCGGCTGCGCGAGGCGCTGGAGCGGGACTGAGCAGGGACGCGCGGCGACCGGGAGTCTCCCGGAGCCCGGCACCCGGCGGCCGGACGTCGGCCACCGGCACTCACGATCGCAGGAGGCAGGTCATGCAATGGAAGCGGAGAGCACTCGCAGGCGCGCTGCTGGGCGCGGCGCTGCTCGCCCCGGGCTGCAGTGACGTGACCGAGGCGCTGCCGATCATCACGCTGACGAACACCTGGCGCGAGGAGGGCAACGAGGAGCACACGTTCTCGATTCTGGATGACAGTGACGGCGTCGCCAGCAACGCCGGCACGTTCACGGGCACGGAAACCCTGCCCGACGGCATCACGGAGTACGAGTTCGACGGGAACTGGTCGGACGGCCGGGTGCGCATGACCGTGCACCGGGCGCAGGACATCACGTACACGGCGGACATCAACCGGCACAATACCGACCGGCTCGTGTTCTCGAGCAGCGCCGGCGGCCTGGTGCTGATTCGCAACTGAACATGCCGCGCAACATCGTCATCTGCTGCGACGGCACCTGGAACACTGCCGACCAGCACGCGCGCGGCGTCCCCTGCCCCACGAACGTGATCAAGACCGCGCGCGCGGTCGCACCGATGCGCGCCGACGGCACGCCGCAGATCGTGTTCTACAGCCAGGGCGTCGGTACCCACTGGGGGCTCGATCGCATCACCGGCGGTGCCTTCGGCGTCGGCCTCTCGCGCAACGTCCAGGAGGCGTACCGCTTCATCGTCCACAACCTCGAGGTCGGCGACAACCTGTACGTGTTCGGCTTCAGCCGCGGCGCCTACACCGCCCGCAGCCTGTGCGGCCTGATCCGCAAGGCGGGCGTGCTCAGCAAGCAGAACTCCGACCTGGTGCCGCAGGCCTACGCGCTCTACCGCCGCCGCGACGTGCATCCCGACGATCCGCCCGCCGTGCGCTTTCGCGAGGAGAACTCGCGCGAAACCACGATCCACTTCCTCGGCGTCTGGGACACCGTGGGCGCGCTCGGCATTCCCGCCCGCGGGCTGCGCGCCCTCACCGCCCGTCGCCACCAGTTCCACGACGTCGAGCTCAGCAGGATCGTGCGCAACGCGTTCCACGCGCTCGCCATCGACGAGCACCGCCGCGCCTTCAAGCCGGCGCTCTGGTCCGCCAAGTCGTCGCCCGGCCAGCGCGTCGAGCAGGTCTGGTTCGCCGGCGCGCACAGCAACGTCGGCGGCGGTTACCCCGAGTCCGGCCTCGCCGACGAGGCGTTCGTGTGGCTGAAGGAGCGCGCCGAGGAGTGCGGGCTCGCGTTCGATCCGGCCTACATCGCCCGGCGCGTCCACCCCGAGGTCATGGACACCCTGCGCGACGCCCGCGTCGGGCTCTACCGCCTCGGACGCGCCTGGTACCGCCCGCTCGGCGTGACCGCGCCCG
>DATHVV010000222.1:0-17880 GCA_035461105.1 Longimicrobiales bacterium
CCTGCACGCCCCGGAGCAGGCCGCGCTCTGCGTGCTGCTGCTGCGCGGCCCGCAGACCCCGGGCGAGATCAAGGGGCGCACGGCGCGCATGGCCGAGTTCGTGGATCTCTCCCACGTGGAGATCACGCTGCAGTCCCTGGCGACGCTTTCGGCACCGCTCGTGGCGCAGCTGCCGCGGCAGCCGGGGCAGAAGGAGGTGCGCTGGGCGCACCTGCTCGCGGGCGAGCCGCAGCTTCCCGAGGCGCCCAGACAGACGGGCGTGATTACGGCTGAGGAGCGCCCCGTCGCGCGCGAACTATTGCCATCGGCACAGTCGGAGGAGCGGATCGAGGCGCTCGAGGCGGAGGTCGCATTGCTGCGCGCGGAACTGGCCGAGCTTAGGACGCAGCTGGAAGCCTTCCGCGCCGAGTTCCGGTAGGCGCGGACCGCGAGCATCGCGCTACGAGCGGAGCCGTGAGGCGTCCGTATTGACCCCCGCGGCGGCGGGGATTACCGTGCGGTCACCACGCGGGATGGCGCGCAGTGATCTCCTCGATCCGGCCTCCCCGAATTTCAGCGGACCAGCCCCATGCAATTCCTGCCCATGCCGCCGGACATCCTGGACCGGCTGGTCGAGCACCGGAGTCTCTCGCGCGTACCACGCCCGGAACTGGAATGGCTCGTTGCCCACGGTCGCTTCCGGCGCGTCGATCCCGGGGATCACTTCCTCAGGCGGGGCGAGACCCCGGAGGAGACGGGCCTCGGTCTGGAGGTCATCCTGGTGGGGGAGTTCGTCGTGTACGTCAATCGCGGCGCGGGCCCGCGCAAGGTGATGGAGTGGCACGCCGGCGATGTGACGGGAATGCTGCCATTCTCGCGCATGGGCGCGGCGCCGGGCGATGCGGTGGTGGACACCACGCTGGAGACGCTCTCGGTGGAGCCCGGGCATTTCCCCGCGCTGGTACGCGAGTGCCCGACCGTGACCGAGATCTGCGTGCACGTCATGCTCGACCGCGCGCGCGTGTTCAACACGAGCGAGTGGCAGGATGAGAAGATGGCCTCGCTCGGGAAGCTGGCGGCGGGACTCTCGCACGAGCTGAACAACCCGGCGGCGGCCGTGGCTCGCAGCGCGCGCGTGCTGAAGAGCACCATGGCGGAGGCCGACCTGGCGACGCGCCGACTCGCGCTTGCCGGTCTCACGACCGTGGAGCTGGATGCGCTGGAGGGGTTGCGTTTCACCTGCATGGCGGGGAACGACGAGGGGTCGCGCTCGCCGCTGGAGCGCGCCGACCGGGAGGACGAGATCGCGGAATGGCTGGAGCGCCACGGCGCCGACGCGTCGGCCGTCGAGGCCCTCGCCGACACTGCCGTGACGATCGAGGTGCTGGACCGCATCGCCGAGGTGATCCGGGGCGATGCGCTGGATGCGGCGCTCGACTGGGTGGCGGCCGGCTGCGCGGTACGCGCGCTGGCGGACGAGATCGAGCGGGCGGGCGGACGCGTCTCGGAGCTGGTGGGTGCGATGAAGCGGCTGACGCACATGGATCGTGCGCCGACGCCGGAGCCGGTGGACATCGAGCAGGGGGTGCGCGATACGCTGACGGTGCTGGGGCACAAGGCCCGGTCCAAGTCGGTGAGTGTCCGGATCGACGTGGCCCCGGGGCTGCCGGAGGTGCGCGCAATCGGCGGCGAGCTGAACCAGGTGTGGATGAACCTGCTGGACAACGCGCTCGATGCGGTGGACCTGGGCGGTCACGTGAACGTGATCGTGAAGCCGGAGGGGCGCTCGCTGGTGGTGCGCGTGATCGACGACGG
Organism: Longimicrobiales bacterium; assembly: GCA_035461105.1. GTDB lineage: Bacteria > Gemmatimonadota > Gemmatimonadetes > Longimicrobiales > RSA9 > VEPF01. The sequence goes on from DATHVV010000222.1 coordinate 1,795, forward strand.
GGCGGGTATCCCGCGCGAGCACTGCCCGCGCATCTTCGACCCGTTCTTCACGACCAAGCCGGTGGGGCAGGGCACCGGGCTCGGCCTCGAGATCGCGCGCACGCGCGTGCGCGGCCACGGCGGCGACATCGACTTCGACTCGCGTCCCGGCCGCACCGAGTTCCGCGTGTCGCTTCCCCTTGCGGTGCCCGAGGCGAGCGTCGCGATCAGCCTGCAGCCATGATCGCGAAGCCGGTGCTGCTGGCCGTCGACGACGATGCGGAGGTGCTGAGCGCGATCGGCCGCGACCTCCGCGCCCGGTTCCGGGAAGACTACCGCGTCGTGAAGGCGAGCTCCGGCGCCGAGGCGCTCCAGACGACGCGGGAGCTGAAGCAGCGCGGCACCGCCGTCGCGCTCTTCCTGGTGGACGAGCGCATGCCGTCGATGAGCGGCACGGAGTTCCTGGTGCAGGCGCTCGAGATGTACCCCGACGCGCGCCGCGTGCTGCTCACCGCCTACGCGGACACCGAGACCGCGATCGCCGCGATCAACCGCGCCGGCATCGACCACTATCTGCTCAAGCCGTGGGATCCGCCGGAGGAGCGCCTCTTCCCCGTGCTGGAGGGACTGCTCGAGGAGTGGCGCGTCAGCGCGAAGCCGGTGTTCGCCGGGATTCGCGTTGCCGGCACGGCGCTCTCCGCCGCCAGCTACGCGGTGCGTGATTTCCTCTCGTCCAACCAGGTGCCGTACCAGTGGCTCGAGGTGGAAGGCGACGTCGCCACCCGCGCGCTCGTGGAATCCATCGTGCCCGGCCTCTCCCGGCTGCCCGTGGTGCTGCTGCCCGATGGCAGCGCGCTGGTGCAGCCGACCGCGCGCGAGCTCGCCGAGCGCATCGGTCTGCGCACGCAGGCGCAGCAGAAGTTCTACGACCTGGTGATTGTGGGCGGCGGCCCGGCCGGCCTCGCCGCCGCCGTGTACGGCGCGTCGGAGGGGCTGCGCACGCTGCTCGTCGAGCGCAACGCGCCCGGCGGCCAGGCCCGCACCAGCTCCTCGATCGAGAACTACCTGGGGTTCCCGGAAGGCGTGACCGGCGCGGAGCTGGCGCAGCGTGCCGCCACCCAGGCGCGCCGGTTCGGCGCCGAGATGCTGAGCGCGCAGGACGTGGCGGAGATCCGCCGCCACGATCCCTACCGCATCGTGAAGCTGAGTGACGGCGCCGAGGTGAGCTGCTACGCGGTGCTGCTGGCGAGCGGCATGGAGGTGCGCCGGCTGGAAGTGCCCGGGCTCGAGAAGCTGGTCGGCGCGGGTGTCTACTACGGCTCGGCCCTGAGCGAGGCGAACACCTACCGCGGCCGCGACGTGGTCGTCGTGGGCGGCGCGAATTCCGCGGGTCAGGGCGCGCTGTTCTTCTCCCGTTACGCGCGCTCCGTCACCATGCTGCTGCGCGGCCCGGCGCTGGGCGTGAGCATGTCGCAGTACCTAGTGGACCGCATCGGCGAGACCGCGAACATCCTGGTGCGTCCGGGCTCGGTGGTGAGCGCCGTGCGCGGCGACGCCTGCCTGGAGGCCGTCACGGTCCGCGACACGGCCACCGGCTCCGAGACCGAGCTGCCGGCCGCGGCCATGTTCATCTTCATCGGCACCGCCCCGCGCACCAGCATGGCTGCGGGCCTGGTCGAGCTCGACCCGCAGGGGTTCATCCTCACGGGCCGCGACATCGCCAGCAACGGCGGCCGCCCGAAGGGCTGGACCGCGGATCGCGATCCGTTCCCGTTCGAGACCAGCGTGCCCGGCGTATTCGCCGCGGGCGACGCCCGGCACGGCTCGGGCAAGCGCGTTGCCGCCGCCGTCGGCGAGGGCTCGGCGACGGTGAGCATGATCCACCAGTACCTGCAGACGGTGTAACGGGCGAGCCATGTCGATTCTGTTCCTGCTCACCGTCGCGCTGCAGCAGCCGCCGTCCGCACCCGCCCGGCCTCAGCCGCTTCAGCCGGAGCCGGCCATCGAGTGGCTCGATCTTCCGCTCGAGCTGCCGCAGGAGCTGCGCGACAGCGTACGGTTCGGCTACCTGGAGGTGCCACAGGACCACGCCGACCCGAGCGGTCCCCGGATCCGGATCGCCATCCTTCTGGTGCCCGCGCGCGGTGCCGACCGGGTGCCCGACCCGGTGGTGTCGATCGCCGGGGGGCCGGGATTGCCGGCGATCCGGTTCCACATGGAATTGCGAAAGGAAGGGCGGCATCCGCTCGACGCATTTCGCGAGCGTCGCGACCTCATCATCATGGACACGCGCGGTCACGGATACTCGGAGCCGCAGACCTGCCCGGAGCTGGGTGGTGGTGACCTGCGGCTGAGCGAGGACTCCGCTGCGCTGGAGCGGCTCTGGCTCGCGAAGCTCGAAGCATGTCGCAACCGCCTGGAGGCGGCAGGCGCGCGGCTGCATACGCTCAGCTCGGTGCAGGCCGCCCACGATCTCGAGTGGTTGCGGCGTGCCCTCGGCGCTCCCCGGTTGAATCTCGTCGGACTTTCATACGGCAGCCGGATCGCCGCCGAAGCCGTCCGCCAGGTGCCCTCATCGATCCGGACCGTATACCTGAGCGGGCCGGCCGCGACTGGACGTCCCGGGGACGTGAACTGGCCCGAGATCGCGGCGGAAGTACTCGGCACGCTCTTCCGACGCTGTGCCTCGCAGGCCGACTGCCGGACTGCGTATCCGCGGCTCGAGGCGGACTACGACTCGGTGATGGCGCGGCTGCGGCGCCGGCCGGAGCGCGTTCCCGTCCCCCGCACCGAAGCTGCGCCCGACGGCAGCGTGGTCGTGACCGCCGAGCTGATGCAGGAGGGCTTCGCGCAGATCCTGCTCAACCGCCGGCTCGCGGCCGGTGCGCCGCTGCTCATCCATACGCTCGCCGAGCACGGGCTCGCGCCTCTCGGAGCCATGGCTGGTCAGCTCATGGGCGAGATCGGTGACACCGACGTCGCACCCGGGACGTTTCTCGCGTTCTGGTGCAACGATGGCCGGGTGAGCCGTGCATCTTCCGAGCAGCTGCAGCGGCGCTGCCGCGCCTGGATCGGCGAAGCGTGGGACGGGCGTCCCGCCGAGCCGGTGCGGAGCGGCGTGCCCGCGTTGATCGAGACGGGCGAGCTCGATCCGCGGACGCCGCCCTCCAATGCCCGCTTCCTCGCCGCCGGCCTGCCGCGCGCGCACGTGGTGATCCTGCCATGGTATGGACACGAGCGGCCGCCGGACTGCGCGTTGCGCATCGCGCGAGCGTTCCTAGATGCGCCGGGCGACCCGCCGGATGTGGCGTGTCTGGATTCCATCCCTCCCATCGAGTTCGTCACCGGCGTCAAGCCGAGTCGGTGGGTCGGCAACGCCGTCCATGGCTCGGCAGCCCGCCCGTGGCTCGCGGCGCTGCCGGGCACGGCCGTACTGCTGCTGCTGGTGCCATTCGTGGGCATTCCCCTGCGTGCGATCCGCGCTCGCCGGCGCGGTCAGCGACACCAGCCCTCGATCGCCACGCTCGCGCTGCTGGCAGTAGCCACCGTGGGGCTCATCCTGGTGCTCGGCCTGGCAGCTGCACTCTTCGCCGGCATGCGCCGACATTTCTTCATTCCTGCCATCGGACTGCAGCAGGAGTGGATCTGGCTGCTCGCGCTGCCGTGGCTTCTGCTGGTGCTCACGCCGCTGGCTGCGGTCCTCGCGCTGAGTGGCAGGTTTGGCACCGGCGAGCCATCCGCGCTGCTGCGCTGGAGCGGATTGCTGGGCGCAGCGCTCCTGCTTGCGGTCTGGTTCGCGACGCTGGTTTCCTGAGACGTTTCGCGGGTGGATCCCGAGAAAAAGGAACGGCCCCCGGACGGAATGCCGCCCGGGGGGCCGTTTCGTCTCGTCGCGAAATCAGGACTTCGGGTCCAGGATCTGCCCGATCCGGTAGACCGCGCCCTGCAGGTGCAGCTGCGTCGGCCGATCGCTGGCACGCGCGAGCGCGCGCCGAACCTCCTCGCGCAGCGTTACGAGCTGGCCGCGCAGGTGCGACTTCGCGTCCTCCGAGAGCGGCGCGGGCGGCGTGAAGCCGGGGAATTGCGGTACGGCGCCCGCGGTCGGCGCCGGCGGCGGATTGAGCTTCCGGTCCACGAGCGTCAGGTAGCGGTTCTGGAGATCGCGGCGGAACACGTCGATGGCGCGACCGGCGGCCAGCTCCTCCCAGACGCCGCGACGCACGTCGTCCAGCATCGCGGCGAGCGTGTAGACGTCCGCGCGGTTCGTGGCGACCCCTTCCTGCTCGAGCAGGCGGTTCATGCGTCCGTCATCGAGCAGGTTCGTCAGCACGCGCGCCTGGGCGCCGGTCACACGGTTCACCATGCCGCCGGCCTCGATGCGCGCCCCGATCTCCGGGCGGATGAGGTAGGTGGGCGTGCGGAACACGTTCTGGTTGATGAAGCGTACCGCCTCCACCTGCCGCGCGCGGGGGAAGGGCGCGTACACGGGCCCCGGCTGGCTGCCCGACTTGTACTGCACGGTGCCGCCGCCCACGAGGGTGGCCACGTGGTTCGCCTCGGTCGCCCACTGGTTCACGGTGCGGTCGTAGAGCTCGCGCAGGTCGCTGTTGTCCTGCATTGGCCGGAGCGCGGCGCGCTCGATGTAGCCGATCACGCGGCGGATGTTGCGGAACCCCAGCTCGGTGGACTTCACGGGATCGGCGTCGCCCACGGCCTCGCTCTGGGTGCCGGCGGCGCCGAACTCGTTGCCCGCGGAGAAGCGGTACCACGGGATGGTGTCCTGCATGCGTGCCCACTCCTCGAGCACCGGCTTCTCCTCGTCCGGCGTGCGGGCGGACGGTATCGGCTGGTAGCCCCACATGACGGCGTACTCGTCGTACGGTCCGACGCGCGGTACCAGGTGCTCGACCGGGATGCTGTCCTCGGGCTGCGCCACGTAGTTGAAGCGCGAGTAGTCCATGATGCTCGGGCTGTGCCCCATGCGCGCGACCCAGGTGCGGCTGCGCACGCTGTCGGCGGGGTACGTGGAGCTGCCCAGCTGGTCGTGCTGCAGGCCGATCGTGTGCCCGATCTCGTGCGTCACCACGAAGTGCACGAGCCGCCCCATCAGCGAGTCGGGGAAGGGGAGTGTCTGCGCGCGCGGGTCGAGCGGCGACACCTGCGTGAAATACCAGGAGCGTTGCAGGTTCATGATGTTGTGGAACATCTGCACGGAGCCGTTCAGGATCTCGCCCGTGCGCGGGTCGTGCACGTTCGGGCCGACCGCGTTCTCGACCGTGGACGGCAGCCAGCGGATCAGCGTGTTGCGCACGTCCTCCGGCGACCAGTCGGGGTCGTCGGGCGCGTCCCTGGCGACGATGCCCTCCTTGAAGCCGGCCTTCTCGAACGCGGACTGCCACTCCACGATCCCGTTCCGCACGTGCGGCTTGAGCCACTCCGGTGTGGCCGGGTCGATGTAATACACGATCGGCTGCTTCGGGTAGCAGAGGTCGCCCTCGCGTCGCTCGCTGCACTCGAGCCGGTAGCGTGTGATGTAGCGACGCGCTTGCGACCGGTGATCCGGCCGGCTGAAGTCCACGCGCTGGTTCGAGAAGAAGCCGACGCGCTCGTCGAAGAGCCGCGGCATCATCGGGTCCTCCGGCAGTCGCACGATGCTCCAGTGCGCGAGCACGCTCTGCGCCGGGCGCGGTCCCGCCGCGGCCGCGGCGGCGCCCGCCTGTCCGGGCGGGGGAGTGGGCACGCCGGTCTGCGTCGCCTCGATCTCGATGTTGTCGGGGAAGGCGAGGGTCCGCTCGATGTAGGAGCGCTGCGCGTCGACGGTCCCGCGAATCGCCTGCAGCTCCGGGATCGCGGTCGTGAAGAGGCGCGTCACGTCGATCACGGCTGCACTGTCCGGCCCGAACGACTCGATGTTGAAGATCGCTACGATGGGTGGATAGTTCGAGTTCTCGACCGCCCGGTACACCGGGTCCGCGGAGTCGGCGATGATCGTGTAGGACGGCGTCCGCAGCACGATCCGGTTGCCGTTCCGGTCCCAGCGCAGCGTGCGCGTCGCGAAGCGATCGCCGCCGTAGGTGCCGAAGCCGCCCTGCGTGGGGCCGGTCGGCGCCGCGGCGCGCGTGTAGCGCCCGATCGCGAGCTGGTCCTTCCCCAGCTCGCGCACCGGGATCTCGAAGTACAGCTTGTCGGCAACGCGGTGCACGATGAACATGCCGCGGTGCGTCTCCGCCTCGCGGGTGATCACGCGGTCGTAGGGGCGCGGCCGCGCGGGGCCCGTCGCGCCGGGGCCCTGGCGGCTGGAGTCACCGGCCTCGGCCTGCCCGGGCGTGGGCCGCGGCGTCGGCTGCTGGCTGGCGGCGCGGGCGGCACAGCCGGAGACGACGATGCAGCCGGCGGCGAGGAGTGCCAGAGTCGTTCTCATTCGAGCTCGGGGTATCGGGTGACGCGTCCGCGCGCAGCTGCGGGATCGGGACGCGGCGTCACGTGGACCGGACCGGACGCCGGGCTAGCATAGCCGCCCGCCGCACCCGGTCAAGAGCACACCGCGGCGCAGAACGCGCACGGTGCGGCGGCGCCGCCGGGCCGTCTCGGGAAGCGGACGGCAGCGGCGCGGCTCCAGTGGCGCGGGACCTACCTCAATGGGACCTGGCTGCCGATCATCGGCTATCAGCCGGCGTTCGAGCTTCCCTTCCATCGCCCGCGACAGGCGCCAGGTTCCTGCCATCACCGGCAATCAACCGGGCTTGCCGTCCACGAGCCGACGCTGGTTGCGCAGCCGGTCGACCCGCCACATGAGCCAGCCACGGGCGCTGCGAATCCAGATCTCGCGCTGGGTGACCCATGTCTGCACGTGGTGAACCCGCTCATCGGGACGCAACGCCATCCGGTCGGCGTACTGCGACACGATCGCATACGCGGTGTCACCGACCAGCGTCAGGCTGTCGATCGTGAACGTCGTCTGCTTCCAGCTCCGGACTCCGTTCATGAAGCCTTCCATGTACAGACGCATGGCCGCTCGATCGTGGACTTTCTCGTCCGGCGTCACGGTATGGAAGTCCGGAGCCCGCAGCGCCATTACGCCTTCGATGTCGCCGCGCATGAACGCCGCCGCATTCACGGCGTAGAGTCGCTCCAGTTCCGCGCGCACGGCTGCGTGGCCGCCATCGGCGCCGCCCCGCGGCCCCTGCGCCGCCGTACACCCCGCCGACATTATGGCAAGGCCCATCGCGACTGCCTGTACTCGCACTGGCACCGTCCGTGCTGATGGGAAGCCCTGCCTTCGCTGAAGCAGAGGCGCCGCAGCATGCCTCCTCCCGGCGACACGTTGTCCGTAGGACACCCCGGACCACGGGCGGGTTGCGAGACGCGGCTCCTGCGTGGAAGCAGCGCCACGACGGCCCGCGGAAGCGTCTCAGCGGCCCATCCGACTTGCGCAGGTCGCGCCCGGGTGCGACCTGTAATGCGGAGTCTCCGACCCCCGACCCGTCCGACTGAGGCCCCATGCGCGGCTTTGCATTCCCGCTCGCCCCCGCACTCCCGCTCGCCGCACTCCCGCTCGCCGCGCTCCTCGCCCTCGGCGGCATCGCGGCCGCAGGCCGCGCCGACGAGGCAGCCACGCCGGGCGCAGGCGACGAGCGCCCGAACATCCTGGTGGTCGTCGCCGACGATCTCGGGTACGCGGACCTCGGGGCGTACGGCAGCGACATCCGGACGCCGAACATTGACCGGCTCGCCGCCGAGGGCCTCCGCTTCACGAATTTTCACACGGCGCCGATGTGCGCTCCCACGCGGGCCATGCTGCTCACCGGCAACAACAACCACGTCGCGGGGATGGGGCGGCAGAGTCCGGGCCCGGCGCTGGCGGGGATTCCCGGTTACGAGGGACACCTGTCGGAGCGGGTGGTGCCCTTCCCGCGCCTGCTGCGCGAGGCCGGGTACCACACCTACAGCGCCGGCAAGTGGCACCTGGGCGACGCGCGTGAGCACAGCCCTCCGGCCGCCGGCTTCGAGCGCTCATATCAGCTCACGCACGGCGCCGCGAACCACTTCAACTCCGTCGGCTTCTTCGAGGGCGGCTCCAGCTACCGGGAGGACGGCGAGCTGGTCGAGTATCCGGCGGGCGAGTACACCACGGAGCTGTTCACCGACCGCCTGCTCGGGTTCATCGACGCGCAGATCGACGATGGCCGGCCTTTCTTCGCGTTCGCCGCCTACACATCGCCTCACTGGCCGCTGCAGGTGCCCGACGAGTGGCTCGATCGCTATCGCGGCCGGTACGACGATGGCTACGACGTGCTGAGGGAGCGCAACTTCCAGGCGCTGAAGTCGAAGGGGATCCTGCCGCCCGCGTCCAGGCTGCCACCGCGCAACGAAGCGATCACTCCCTGGCAGGATCTCGATGCGGACCAGCAGCGTATCGGGGCCCGCGCGATGGAGCTGTACGCGGCAATGGTGGAAAATCTCGACCACCACGTCGGTCGCCTGATCGCGCACCTGGAGGAGCGCGGCGTCCGCGACAACACGCTGATCGTCTTCCTGTCCGACAACGGTGCCGCCCCGGAAGACTTCTTCAATGTCGGTCCGTTCGTCGATTACATCCGGGCGCATTACGACAACTCGTACGAGAACATGGGGAAGCCGAACTCGTGGGTATCGTACGGGCCGCCGTGGGCCCAGGCGGGCGCGGCCCCGTTCAGCCGCTTCAAGACGTACACGCGACAGGGCGGGATCGTCGCGCCGATGATCATCGCCGGACCGGGCGTTGCCCGGCCCGGGTCGATCAGCCGCGCCTACGTCACGGTCATGGATCTCGCCCCGACCTTCCTCGAGCTTGGCGGTGCATCGTATCCGGACGACGGCTCCGTACGCCCGATGGAGGGCGAGAGCATGGTGGCGCTGCTGGCCGGCGCCGCAGAGAGCGTGCACGCGGCGGACTACGTCACGACGCTCTTCCACGCCGGCCGCGCGTTCGTCCGTCGCGGCCGCTGGAAGCTCACCACCCTCGACCCACCGTTCGACGAGTCGGCATTCGAGCTGTTCGATGTCGAGGCCGATCCCGGAGAGACGACGAACCTGGCGACAGCGGAACCCGAGATATTCGAGCAGATGCTTCAGCTATGGCGGACGGAGCGCGCGCGGCTTGGCATCGTGCTGCCGCAGGAGAGCCGGTGAGAGGGCGCCCAGCCGCCTTCCCGACAGGCACCGACGAACGTCGCGCCCGGCCGCGAGCTGATGTGGCCGGCGGCCGGTCACGCAGGCTGTCGCTGCGTGGAACCGTCGTGCTGCCAGCCGCACCGCCTCACGCTCAGCGCTCCCGCGCCAGCGCCATCAGCCGCGCGCGCGCAGCCTCCAGTCTCGGCTGCACGGTCGCGTCCCCTTCCTCCCAGAGCTCGGTCAGCAGCGCGTAGTGGCGGGCAGCGTCCGTATGCTCACCACGCTCGTCGTGGAGACGCGCGAGCCGCTCGAGCACTTGGCCGCGCCAGCGCGGATCGCTCTCGTGCCGGGTCCGTGAGGGCGTAGCCAGGTACCGCTGGTAGTACGCGAGCGCGCTATCGCGCTGCCCCAACCGATCGAAGGCATGGCCGATGTGCGCGAGCGCCGGAAGCGGGTCTTCCTGCGTCTCGTCCTCGAGCCGCCACGCGGCGATCGCATCGGACCAGCGCGCCTCGGCCTCGGCGAACCCGGCGTGGAACCAGTGCGGCAGCGTCGTGCCGGGCAGGACCGGCGCCACGTCCCGGCGCCAGGCGGTGACGTGGGCTCGTGCCCGGGCCATGCGTCCGGCCCTCGAGAGCATGGCGGCGAACGAGAGATGGCTGCGCTCGAGCGGGTCGAGCGAGTCGAGCGGGTGCAGGGCGAGGGCCTCATCGATCGCGGCGAGCGCCGCGGCCGTGTCGCCCCACGCGACCAGGAGGAGATCGGCGAGCTCGACGGCCGTGAGATGGTAGTTCTCGATGTCGCCCGCCTCCAGTCGTGCGGCCAGCGCCTCGCGCAGCAATGCCGCGGCCTCCGCGCTGCGTCCGCGCGTGCGCGCGAGGCGCGCCTGCAGAGTGGCGACGAGCGCGCGGGTTGCAGGGCTGCCGCGCGCGCTCTCGCGTGCCTCGAGCAGGTGATGCCGGGCGGCCGCCCAGTCGCCGGCCGCGAGGCTCAGCCCCCCGCGCCGCCAGCTCAGGTTCAGCTGCGGCACCTGCGCAGCGAGGCTGTCCAGCGATGCCTCGGCTTCCGCCCACTTGCCCTGATAGGCCTGGTAGCCGGCCAGGTTGATGAGCACCACGATGCTGGAGGGGTCGAGCTCGAGACCGCGCCGCAGCAGGGTCTCCGCCTCCGCCCACCTGCGCATCTCGGCGTAGAGGTTCGCCATCGAGAAGAGTGCCGACGTGCGTTCGGGAAAGCGTGCGTCGTACGCCTGCCACGCCTCGAGCGCGAGCTTGCGGTCCTCCGTGACGAACTGGTGGTAGATGGCCGTGAACCGAAGCCGTTCCTCCTCGGTCATCCGCTCCCGCATGCGGTAGGCACGCATGCGGTCGGACACCTGCAGCGCGCTCTCCCGTCCCAGGTTCTGGTTGCACGCGGCGCGGCCGGCGAGCGCCATGGCGAACGTGCTGTCGAGGGCAATCGCCTCTTCCATGAGCAGCGCGCAGCGCTCGAAGTCGCCGCGGCTGTTCGCGTCGGCGCCCTCGGTGTAGCTCTTGAGTGCCGCCAGCGACGCCGTGCGCACGCGGCTCAGCGGCTCGCTCCGGCGAACCGAGCCGAGCGACTCGCCGATCCGCTCGCGCAGTCTCAGGGAAAGCCGCTCGACCGCGGGAATCAGCTCGTCCGGCCCGTCCGCCGTCTCCAGCACCGCGACCAGCTCGCTGCCGCTCTCGGCGCCGATCAGCCGCGCCGAGACCGTGTAACGCGAGCCCAGTCGATGCACCTCGCCCGCGATCACCGCCTTCAGTCCCTCCCGGATCGCGATCTCCCGGGCGCGGGCCACGTCGAGCGGCGCGTCGGGCGCGGCCTCCATGAGCGCCAGCACTTCGCCGATGCGTGCCGGCGAGGTGAGCCGCAGCGCCGACGACTGCGACAGGTGCACTCGCAGCGCCTGCATGGCGGCGCGTGCCAGCCCCGGCTCACCGGTCTGGTCCTCGAAGTCCGCCAGCACCAGCTCCGCGTCGCGCGGGAGCAGTCCGCGCGCCACGAGCGTCCCCGCGGGACCCACACCGAGCGCCCGGGCCGCCATGTGGCCGGCCGTACCCAGGCCGAGGAACGCAAAGGCGAGGACGCCCAGGGCAAGGGTGCGTCGCCCCGTCAGCGGACGCAGCAGGCCGCGCGAACCGGGCTCACGCAATGGTCGCGCGCCCCCGCGGCCCTGCAGCGCCGCGGTCAGCACGACCACCACCAGCCCGGCGCCGAGCAGCGCGAGGACCGCCTTGCCGAACCAGAGCGGCAGCCCGATCAGCGAGGCGAGCGTTTCCGTGACCTGGAGGATGACCCAGGCGACCACCAGGTAGCCGCCGAGCCAGCTCCACGACGTGCGTCCGCCCGGCAGCAACCCCTTGCGCAGGTACGGCATGAGATCTCCGGTCCGAGTGCAACAGGATGCACCCCAGGATATACGCAGGATCGACCCGGCAGCGGACGGGGCGGGCGTGAGAGCCGTGCCGGGAGCCGGGTTCCCGGCCTACCCGCCCCGTCGGCCCGCCGGGGTAGACCGCGGTCTGACAGGCTTGACGCGGCAGCGCCGCCGGGCGCATATATGTGGGGACCCCATATGTGGAGCCGCCATGTTACTACGGGAGCTCAAGAAGGGCACCACGCCCATGATCATCCTCGCCCTGCTCGAGGTCGAGCCGCGGCACGGCTACGAGCTGAGCAAGCTGATCGACTCGCAGTCGAAGGGCGTGGTTCGCATATACGCGGCATCGCTCTATCCGCTGCTGTACCAGATGGAGCGCAAGCGCTGGATCGCGGGCTACTGGGTGGAGCGCGCGGGTGAGCGGCGGCGGCGCTTCTACCGGTTGACGATGGAAGGCAGGCGGCAGCTCGAGGCGCAGCGTCGCGGCTTCGAGCAGTTCGTGCGTGCGGTATCGACGCTCGCGGGAGTCGAGTATGCGTGAATGGCTGGACGCGGTGGAGCAGCGGCTGCGAGCGGCGCGGCTGGACGGCGCCGCGGAGCGCGACATCGCGGAGGAGCTGGCGCAGCACCTGGCGGACCGGTACGACGAGTTGCGCCGTGGGGGTACATCACCGGAGGAGGCGCGCGTTCTCGTGCTCGCGGAGCTGGACGAAGGGGATGCGCTGGCCGAGCGGGTCCGTCAGGTGGTACGGACCCGGCCGGAGCCGCTGCCGCTCGGCCGACCTACGTTCGAAGGCCGTATCGACGGTGTCCTGCGCGACTTCCGCCACGGCGCACGCGCGCTCGGCCGCTCGCCCGTTTATACGCTCGTCGCGGCGCTGGTGATCGCGCTCGGCATCGGCGCGAGTACCGTGATCTTCTCGGTGGTGAACGCTTTGCTGTTGCGTCCGGCGGTGGGGGTGCACGAGCCGGAGCGGCTGGCGGTCGTGTACACGAGCGACTACAGCGGGCCGCGTTTTGGTGCGTCGTCCTATCCGGACATCGCCGCCATCGCGGCATCGGGCCAGGGGTTCGAGGCGATCGCGGCGTACACGATCCAGTCGTTCATCGTGGCCGGCGAGGGCTGGCGCGTGAACGGTCTGGGCGAGGTGGTGTCGGCGAACTACTTCGACGTGCTCGGCGTGCGGCCCGCGCTGGGGCGCTTCTTCTCGGCTGAGGAGTCCGATGCCGGCCCGACCGCGGCGGTGGCGGTGATCAGCCACGAGCTGTGGCAGAGCCGGCTGGGCGGCCGCCCCGACGCGATCGGCAGCACGGTACGGTTGGCGGGCGAGCCGCTGACGGTGATCGGGGTCGCGCCGCGCAAATTCGCCGGCTCGATGCGGGGGTTTGGCGCGTCGGTATGGGTGCCGCTGTCGGCCGGTCGCGATCTGCTCGGCGAGGACATCGCCAACCGCGGTTCGCGCAGCTTCCTGACGATCGGCCGGTTGCGTCAGGGCATGACTGTCGACAGGGCCCAGCTCGAGCTGCGGGTGGTCGCGGCGAGGCTGCATGCCGAGTTTCCCGAGCACTGGACCGACATCAACGAGCGGTCGCGCGAGTTCACGGTACTGTCGGAAGCCGATGCCCGCCTGCCGCAGCAGGTCCGGGGTGCCGTCATCGGCTTCCTCGGCCTGCTGTCGGCCGCCGTGCTGATGGTGCTGCTGATCGTGTGCACCAACATCGCAAACCTGATGCTGTCGCGCGCGTCCGCACGTCGCTCCGAGATGGGGGTACGGCTGGCGCTCGGCGCGACGCGCGGGCGTATCGCGAGGCACCTGCTGGCGGAGAGCGTGCTGCTCGCGGCGCTGGGCGGCACCGCGGGCGTGCTGCTCGCGTTCTGGCTGACCGACGTGCTCGGCGCGTTCCGCCTGGCCAGCGTACCGGTGGCGCTGGACGTGCCGCTCGACTGGCGCGTGCTCGCATTCGCCACCGGCCTGACGTTCGCTACCGGGATCCTGTTCGGGCTGGCGCCCGCGCTCCAGGCGAGTCGCGCCGCCGCGCCCCTGATGCGCGAAGGACCGCGCGCGACCGGCGGGACGCGCGTGCGCCGCGGCCTCATCATCGTGCAGGTCGTCGCATCGCTCGTGCTGCTCGTCGCGGGTGGACTCTTCCTGCGCAGCCTGCGCGTGGCCGGCGGCCTCGACACCGGCTACGAGCGGGAGCGCAGCATCGTCCTCGCCCGGTTCCAGCTCGATATGGAAGGCTACACCGAGGAGCGGGCCACGGCGTTCTACGAGCAGGCGCTGGAACGTGCCGGCGCGCTGCCGGGCACGGTATCACACACGCTCGTCGAGCGGGTCCCGCTCGGGACCTCGTGGGCCAGGCGGTGGATCGTGGTGGAAGGCTACCAGGCCAGCGCCGGGGAGGATATGGAGATCCCGATGAACGGCGTCGCGCCCGGCTACTTCGCGACCATGGGCGTGCCGCTCGCGCGTGGCCGCGACTTCAGCGATGCGGACCGTGCCGGGCGACCGGAGGTCGTGATCGTGAGCGAGGCGTTCGCGCGCCGGTACTGGCCGACGGGAGGAGCCCTCGGCGGCCGGGTCTCGCTGAGCGGTGCGGAGGGGCCCTACGCCGAGGTGATCGGCATTGCGTCCGACGCGAAGTACCGGACGCTGGTGGAGGACGTCCAGCCGTACCTGTACTACCCGTGGCGGCAGCGACCCTCGATCAGCATGACGCTGGTAGTGCGCACGGCCGGCGATCCGGAGCGGTTCGCGGCAGCGCTGCGCACGCAGCTCGCGGGCATCGCACCAGCCATCGCACCACCGGTCGTCGATACGTTCCGCCAGCACCTGGCCCTGGCGCTGCTGCCGCAGCGGGTCGCGGCCATGCTGCTCAGCGCGCTCGGCCTCCTCGCGCTCGCGATCGCGGCGGTCGGGCTGTACGGTATCATCGCGTTCACGGTCACGCAGCGTGCCCGCGAGTTCGCGATCCGCATCGCGCTCGGCGCGGCGGCCCGGCAGGTGCGTGCTCTCGTGATCCGCGATGCACTGAAGCTCATCGGCACGGGTGTCCTGATCGGCGTGCCGGTCGCCGCCGCGCTCGCCATGCTCGTCCGCGGGTTCCTCATCGTGCCGCCGATCGATCCGCTGACCTATGTCGCGGTCGCCCTCCTGCTCGCGCTGTGCGGGCTGCTCGCGAGCTATGCCCCCGCTCGCCGGGCGACGGCCCAGGACCCGGCGAGCACGCTGCGCTCCGAGTAGACGTCGTTGACGGCGCTACGGCAGCTCGGCGGACCGTCGCACGGATCGCGCGGCTGTGGCGCGTCCGCCACAGGCGGCGACCGCGGGGAGTCGTTGACGCGAGCGCCGCCCGGACCGCGTTGAGCCCGTCTTCTCGCGAGACGCGTCCGGTCGAAGGCCGCAGCATCGAATAATTCCATTCGTCGTCAGCCTTCAATACAGTCATGCGAGACGCGCCCCAGGTTCGGCGGTTCGAATCCGCGAACCCGAACGCTGGAGCGGAAATGATGCGAACCAGGTATGGTCTTGTTCCGGCCATCGCGGGGCTTGCCTACGCGGCATGCGGCGATGCGCTGCCGACTCAACCAGAGGCAGAAACGCTCGATCCGGCCGCGGTCGTCCAGGCACCGCACGTCGTGGCTGCCGCGTGGCGCCAACTGGAACCTGGGCGGCCTGGATCTCACGGGCGACGGGATTGACGACCCGATCGGCAACGTGCTCGCGTTTCATGCCGTCCGTGACGCGGACGGGAGGGTGGCGGGGCAGATCGAGTACTAGCAGCCGGCACTCGGCGAGAGCTTCCGATTCCACCTCACGGTGACGTGCATCGGGGTCTACGAGGGCAACCGGGCGAAGTTCGGCGGGCCGATCACGCGATCGGATGATCCGACGATTCCGGTCGGCGTCTTCATGTGGTTCACCATGGTCGACAACGGCCAGGGCGCGGCCTCGGCACCGGACCGATCGAGCATTCTCGGCATCGGCGACGATGCCGCGAACGAAGCGTTCTGTGCCAGTAACGCGCCGCCCAATCCACGGTTCTCCTCCGATATCACGAGCGGCAACATCCGGGTGCGCGATGGCGGCGCCTGAGGCCGGATCAGCACCCGCCCTGCCGGCGACCGGCGGTGGGTGCGAACGTGCAGCGCCGGTCCGATTGTCCCATTTCCGCGTGTCTTCAATCTCGCCGTTGACTCTGACTGCGATCGTTGGACGCAGCCTTTCACCACTGCACGAACGCACCCGCTCCGATTGCCCGCGCCCGCAACATGGTGTCCCCCGCCCCGGCTGTCTTGAAGGTTCCTTTGTCCTTGAATCGGCCCCTCGCGCATTCTTTGGTCAGGACACGCAGCCGACGGGGGGGGCCGGATGAGACCGCAGACGGCCGGGGGCGCCGTGCACGTCAGTCATGGCAGTGCATGGTCCCGATCGCTCGAGATGCCGATGTTCCAGGTCACGGAGGCCCGGTTCGCGCCGGGCGCGGTGCTGCCCGCGCACACGCATCCGCGCCCGATCTGCGCGATCATGCTGGCGGGCTCGTTCGACACG
>DATHVV010000223.1:0-3746 GCA_035461105.1 Longimicrobiales bacterium
GGCAGGGTCCAGAGCGTGTAGTTGCCGCGGTCGAGCGGCACGCCGGCCAGCCGGAGCGGCGCGGTGATGGTGAGGTGCGTGGCGGCGTTGGCGCCGGTGCGCCACACGCGATCGTACGGGATGAGCCCGCCGAGCAGCGTCCGGCCGCGCGCGACCGGACGGCCGTAGTCGACGACGAGGCTGGTGCCATCGATCGTGGCACGCACGGTGTCGCGCGCGCTGAGCAGCCGGGATGCGCCCTTTGCCCGCTCGTCGGCCGCGAAGCGCTCGAAGATGGCGTCGATGTCCGGCACGTCCGTGATGCGCCGCACCTCCTGCCGGTACGTCGTGCCCTCGCCCGAGTAGGACACCATGCGCCCCTGCTCGTCGAGGCGTGCGACGCCCGCGCCCGACAAGCCCGTGCTGGTGATGGCGACGCGACCGTCCTCGAGCTGCCGGACATTCGCGAAGCCGAGGTTCCCCTCGGACCAGCCCTCGAAGAAGTACTGCCCGATGCGCGTGGAGTCCGGCAGTCCGCGCGCGGCCTGGAAGAGCAGCTCGAAGGTGCCGTACAGGAACGCGTTCCACGGAACCGTGCGCGCGTAGGCGTTGACGAACGTGCGGTCCGTGCTGTCGCTTCCGGTCTGCCGTACCAGGCGGATCGCACCGTCGCTCAGCTCCACCTCATGGTGCAGCTCGGACTCGCCGGGCGGCGCGCTGGGGATGTGCGTGTCCATGGACCAGCGGCGCACGGAGCCATCGGGAGCGAGCGTCGCCTCCCAGCGGCGCCGCACGACGAGCGGCGAGCGGCCGACCGCTTCGCTCACGATGCGGTCTCCCTCGCGCGTGATGCGCTCCACGGAGGTGGTGTCGCTCCCGAGCGTGGCCACGAACCCCCAGGTCTCAGGAATCTCCTGCGCGCAGGAGACCGCAGCCAGGGCGGCCAGGACCGGCAGCCCGATGCGAATGCGAGAACCCCTCATGATGGACCCGGCCGCAGAGTTGGAATGTCGGTAAGCCTCGATGCACGAAACACGGACCCGCGCGCTCCGGGCAACCCCGCGGGGTGTGGGCCGCCCCCGGAGGGGGACGAAATCGCACTGTGGCAGTGCCGATGCGCACGTCGCAACTCGACCGGGCCCCAGTATGGCCCGGCCTCCGCCCGCGCCATACGTTGTGCTCATGCAGACCGGAGAGCTGGTGCAGCGCCTGTCGGACCGCCTGCGCGAAGATCCCGCGGAGCCGGTCGCGCACCTGGTCGTCGAGGAGCTGTGGCTCGCGGTGGTGGATGGGAGCCTCGAGATCGGCAAGCGTCTCCCGACCGCGCGCCAGCTGGCGATCGCGCTGGGCGTGAGCCCCCGCAGCATCGAGCGCGCCTACACTGAGCTGGAGCGTCGGGGCGTGGTGGCGACCCGTCCCGGGCAGGGCTCGTTCGTCAGCCTCACGCAGCCCCCCGAGCACGAACGCGCCCGCCACCAGGAGCTCGCGAATCTGTGTCGTGAGACTGTGCAGCGGGCGCGGGAGCTCGGCTTCGACATCCAGGACGTGCTCGATGCCCTGGCCGAGTTCCGATCCGGAGCCCAGGAAACTCAGACGCAGGAGCCCGGTCCATGACGAGCCCTTATCTGCCCACCCGTCACAGGAGCCGCGCCGAGGAAGCGCTGGTCACGAGCGGAAGCTCCCCCGATGACACCCGGTTTCCGGTGCCGGCGCTCGGCGCGGGCGTGCTGGGCGCGGGCGCGATTGGCGGTGGGCTGCTGCTCGCAGGTCTGGCGGCGCCGTTCGCGGCAATCGGTGCCGCCGTGGCCGGACTCCTGCTCGGCTCGTCCCTCAAGTTCACGGACCAGTGGGAGAAGGCAGTGGTCCTCAGGCTGGGGCGCTACCAGGGCCTGCGTGGTCCCGGCTTCTTCGCCGTGCTGCCCGTGATCGACCGGATCGGCTACCACATCGACCAGCGGATCCGGACCACCGCGTTCGGTGCGGAGTCCTGCCTCACCAAGGACACCGTCCCGGTGGATGTGGATGCCATCGCTTTCTGGGTGGTCTACGACGCGGAGCGTGCCGCCCTGGAGGTGCAGGATTACGGTCAGGCGGTCGTGCTGGCAGCCCAGACGGCCCTCCGCGATGCCATCGGCAAGCACGACCTCGCCGAGCTGATCCAGTCCCGCAAGGAGCTGGGACGCGGCCTGCAGGAGGCACTCGACCGCAAGATGCACGACTGGGGAATCCAGGTGCAGTCCGTCGAGATCCGCGACGTGGTGATTCCGCAGGCACTCGAGGAGGCGATGTCCCGGCAGGCGCAGGCGGAGCGCGAGCGTCAGGCACGCATCATCCTGGGCACTGCCGAGACGGAGATTGCATCCAAGTTCGTCGAGGCTGCCGAGCGCTACTCGGAAAACCCGGTCGCCCTGAACCTGCGCGCGATGAACATGCTCTACGAGAGCATCGTCAAGCGCGGCTCCCTGATGGTCGTCCCGTCCGGGCTCGCCGATTCGCTGAATCTGCCGGGCATCATGGGTGTGGCCGGTGCGGCGGGGCTCACCCGGGAGGGCACGCTGGCCCCACTGGTACCGCCCGAGGAGGACGCAACGAAGGAGTGAGCGCGGGCCGCTCTCGAATGGCGACAGCCCGGATGACGCGCGCCGCACAACGCGGCAGCTCGAACAGCGCCGCAAGGCACCGCGGGGCGAACGGCACCATGGCATTGCGGATTTCCGGTCTGCACAATGGGGAGCCCGTGGGCGACGCGGCGGCGCGTCGCCAGGAAACGGCGCGGTCGTCGCGTCGACACGCCGGCGGGAACCCTGGTCCCCCCGTTCCGCAGGGAGAATGACACCCGAGTGGCTGGAGCCGATGGCCGCGACGCTCACGCAGGAGCGCTTCAGCGGGCCGGAGTGGATCTTCGAGCACAAGCTCGATGGCATCCGCCTGCTCGCGTTCCGGGATGGCGACGAGGTCCGCCTGCTCACCCGCAACCGCCTGGCGCGTGACATCCCCCACGTCGCGCGCGCGATCCGTACACTCCCGGTGAACGAGGTCGTGCTGGACGGCGAGTCCACGTGGGACCCGGAGAGCGACGTCGCCTACCACGTCTTCGACATTCTCTGGCTGGACGGCCGCGCCACGACCTCCCTGCCGCTCGGGGAGCGGTACGAGCTGCTCGACCGCCTGGAGCTGGAGCCGCCGCTCAGTCGGGTGGCGCGCGTGCACGCGGCGCGGCCCTGGGAGCACGCGTGCGCCCGTGGCTGGGAGGGCGTGATCGCCAAGCGGATCGACTCGCCCTACGAGCACCGGCGCTCGCGCAGCTGGCTCAAGATGAAGTGCGAGGCGACGCAGCCGTTCGTGGTGGGCGGGTTCACGGACCCGCAGAAGAGCCGCGTCGGCCTGGGCGCGCTGCTCGTCGGCTACTGGGACGGCCCCGACCTGGTGTTCGCGGGCAAGGTCGGCACCGGCTTCGATACCAGGCTGCTGGTGCTGCTTCGCGAGCGCCTGGATGCGCTCGAGATCGAGCGGCCGCCGTTCACGCGCGCCGTGGGACTGCCGCGGGTGCGGGCGCACTGGGTGCGCCCGGAGATCGTCGTGGACGTCGCCTTCATCGAATGGACCGTGCACGGCAAGCTGCGCCACTCCCGGCTGCTCTCGCTGCTCCCCGACTGCCCGCCGCACGATGTCGTCCGCCGCTGATCCCGTCCGCATCACGCACCCGGAGAAGGTGCTGTTTCCCGAGGACGGGATCACCAAGGGCGAGCTGGCGGAGTACTATCGCC
>DATHVV010000224.1:0-6201 GCA_035461105.1 Longimicrobiales bacterium
TCCACCTCGCCGGCGGCGAGCGCGAGCGCGGCCGCGGCCGCGATGTCGGCGCCCTCGCCCAGGAACACGTACAGCGTACCGTCGAAGTCGTCCGGCACCGGATCCGGCTGCGCGCCGAGCAGCCCCGGCTGCGACTGCAGGCTGCGCAGCACCAGCAGCGCCCGTGCCGCCTTGATCGCGGCGTCAGGGCGCAGGCGCACCTGCAGGATGTGCCGGGTACCGGTAGGCGGCTCGAGCGCGGCCTCCGCCACGTCCGCTGCGGGAGCGACTTCCGACAGCGCCCCGTCCAGGCGCGGCGGCAGGGTGGCGACGGCGGTCGTGACGTCGCGCTCCAGGGCATCGGCTTCGGCCAGGAGCTCGTCGATCAGCGCGGGCTGAACCAGGGAAGCATCGCGTCGCACCGCTTCCAGGCGGTCTTCCAGACGGTGCGCTCGGGCCGCGGCGTCGCTGTAGCCCATGGCCGCCGACAGACCCTTGATCGTGTGCGCGGCGCGGAACGCTTCCGCGATCACCTCCGGATCGGCGTCGCGCTCCAGCGCGAGCAGGCTGCGGCACAGGCCGCGCAGGTGCTCCTGGGTTTCTGCGGCGTACAGCTCCAGGAAACGACGCGGGTCCATCCGACGTCAGCTCATCACGCGCTGTACGGCCTCGAGCACGCGCGACGGCTGGAACGGCTTGACCACGAAATCGCGGGCGCCCGCCTGGATCGCCTCGATGACGAGCGCCTGCTGTCCCATCGCGCTGCACATCAGGATGCGCGCGTTCGGATCGCTTCTGATGATCGTGCGCACCGCATCGATGCCGCCCATGTCCGGCATCACGATATCCATCGTCACCAGGTCGGGACGCAGCTGCTGGTAGCGCTCCACCGCCTCCGCGCCCGTCTGCGCCTCACCCACCACTTCGAAGTCCGCGCCCTTGAGGATGTCGCTCAGCATGCTCCGCATGAACAGTGCGTCATCGCAGATCAATACGGTTTTCGCCATTGCAGCCTCAGGGCAGTTGATGGTAAGGCATGGTGGTCCTTCAGTTCGTCAGCCGCTCGACCAGGCGCCGCGCATCCAGCACGACCACGCTGCGTCCATCCCAGGCCGACACGCCCAGCGCCAGCTCGCCGGCCACGCTCCCGCCGCCCGGCCGCTCCTCCAGACCGCCCACGGCCAGCACATCGTCCACGACCAGCCCGATCACCCGCGACCCGTTCTCCACCAGCAGGATCCGGTGGTCCGCCTGCGCCGCCGCCGGCGCCAGCCCGAGCAGCACTCCCAGGTCGTACGCGGTGATGATGCGGCCGCGCACCCCGATCAGCCCCGCTGTATGCGGAGCCGAACCCGGCAGGCGCGTGAACGGCCGCGGGCGCAGGATTTCCTGCACTCGCTCCAGCGCCAGGCCGAGGCATGCTCCGGAACACACGAAGATCACCCGCTGCGGCGCTGCGTGCGCAGGGATTCCGGCTTCGGCGGCGTCGGGCGTTTCCACTTCCATTTGGACTCGCTGGCACGCCGGCAGGCGCGCCCGGTACTGCGTGCGGGCGGGTGGTGCAAAATACTCCCGCATCAGGGCATAGGTCAACCAACCACTGAGGTCTCCCGCGCCCATGCCGCGGCCGCCGCGAGCGGCGCCGGCAGCGGTGAGCTGAACCCCATTTCCTCCCCCGTACGCGGATGCCGGAAGCGCAGCTCCGCGGCGTGCAGGAACTGGCGTGGCACCCGCTTCGCCAGCTGCTGTGCCCAGCCCCGCGATGCCCCGCTGATCCGTCGGGCCGCACCGCCGCCATAGACCGGGTCCCCCACCACCGGGTGGCCGATGTGGGCCAGGTGCACGCGGATCTGGTGCGTGCGGCCCGTCTCCAGGTCCACCCGCAGCAGGTCGGCCGCCCGCCACCGCTCCAGCCGCTCCAGGCGGGTGACGGCGCTGCGCCCGCCCTCGACGACCGCCATGCGTTTGCGGTCGTTCGCCGCCCGCGCGATCGGTGCATCCACCTTCAGCCGCTCCGCGCTCAGGTGGCCCCAGGCGGCCGCGAGGTAGGCACGACGGATCTCGCGGCGCTTGAGCGCCGTCGAAAGCGCCCGGTGTGCGGCATCGTTCTTGGCCACCAGCAGCAGCCCGGAGGTGTCGCGGTCGAGCCGATGCACGATGCCCGGACGCAGCACGCCGCCGAGACCGGAGAGGTCGCTGACGTGGTGCAGCAGCGCGTTCACGAGCGTGCCGCCGGCGTGACCCGGGGCGGGGTGTACGACCAGTCCAGCCGGCTTGTCCACCACCAGCAGGTCGGCGTCCTGGAAGACGATCACGAGGGGAATCGCTTCGGGGCCGAGCGGCGACGGCGCGGGGGCCGGGAGGGTCACCTCGATCAGGTCGCCGGTCGCGACCCGTGCGCTCTTGCGCGGCAGCGCGCCGTTGAGCCGGACGTGTCCCTCGGCGAGCAGCGCGGCCGCCCGGGAGCGCGACAGCTCCGGGACGAGCTGCGGCAAGGCGACATCCAGGCGGGCACCGTCCTGTTCCGTCGCCACCTCGACGCGGCGCCGCTCCGCGAGGGCGTCACCCTCGGCGCTCAAACGTCCTGCTCTTCCTTCCACAGCGAGAGCGCCAGGACGATCGCTCCCGCGGTCACCGCGATGTCCGCGACGTTGAAGACCGGCCAGCGGGTCGAGCCCACTCCGATGTCCATGAAGTCCACGACGCCGTCCTCGGAGCGGAACCGGTCGATCAGGTTGCCGATCGCACCGCCGCAGATGAGCGCGATCGCCACCAGCCTCACCTTGTCGCCGGCCGGGGTGAACCAGTACATCGCGACCAGCGCGAAGAGCGCCACCACCGACAGCGCCATGAAGATCTGGCGCGAGTAGTCGCCGAGCGAGATCCCGAAGGCGGCGCCCTTGTTGTGGATGTAGGTGAGGCGCACGTAGTCGCCGATCAGGTCGATCTGCTGGTACAGGTGCATGCTGCCTTGCACCGCGTGCTTCGTCAGCTGGTCGACCAGCAGCACGCCGCCGAGCACCGCCAGCAGCAGTACCAGCTTGCCGTAGGCGACGTCGCGCACGACCTCACCGCCCTCTCGCTCCGCGCTCACGTCCGCTGCGTCCATTCCGATCCCTGGTCCCGATTCGTGGCTCGCTCGAGCGAAAGCCACGCCGGCTCGCCGTCCAGATCCACTTCCTGCCCCGCGTCACCCGCGCCCGGCTCGGCGATCGCGAGTCCCACCGCGAGCGTTTCCGCCGCAATGTACGAGGCATGCGCCCGCGCCGCCGCCACCAGCAGAGCGCCGCCCCGGATGCGCAGCTCGATCCGGTCGCTCACCGCGAGCCCGGAATCCTTGCGCAGCCGCTGTACCCGGTTCACCAGCTCGCGGGCCAGCCCCTCCAGCCGCAGCTCCTCGCTGATGTGCGGATCGAGGGCCAGCATGGCGCCCTCGTCGGTCTCGACGATCAGCTCGCCGCGCGCCTCCTCGACGATGTCCAGCTCTTCGCCGCTCAGCGCGTGCCGCACGCCGCCCACCTCGATCTCGACCGGTCCACCCGACCGCAGCGCGCGCAGCGACTCCGTGTCCAGCTCCCGGATCCGGGCCGCCGCCTCCTGCGTCCCGCCGCCGAAACGTTTGCCGAGCTCGCGGAACCGCGGCGTGGCCTTCAGGCGCACCAGCGCGTCCGCACCTTGCAGAAACTGCACCGTCTTGACGTTCAGCTCGTCGCGCAGCACCACCAGCAGGTCCTCGGTGATCGCATCCGCGTCGGGCACCACCGCCCAGACCGTGCCCAGCGGCTGGCGCACCCGGATGCGGACCCGCTCGCGGGCCGCCCGCCCCAGCCGGGCCAGCACGCGCGTCCAGCGCATCCCGGTCTCCAGCCGCTCATCCCGCGGGAACGACGCCGGCGCGGGGTAGTCGCGCAGGTGCACGCTCTCGCCGGTGAGCGCCCGCTCCAGCCAGTCCGCCAGGAAGGGCGTGACCGGCGCCAGCAGCCGGGCCAGCGTCGCGAGCGTCTCGTGCAGGGTGCGGAAGGCGGCCCGCGTGTCCGCCGCATCGACGCCCCCCCAGAATCGGTCCCGGCTCCGCCGCACGTACCAGTTGGAGAGATCGTCGACGATGAAATCCCCGATCGCGCGCGCGGCCCGCGTCACCTCGTACGCCCGCATCTCGGTCTCGACGTACCCGCTGAGCGTGGCCAGCCGCGCCAGGATCCAGCGATCGAGCACCCCACGCGCGCCCGGCTCCGGGTCATCGTCGGCGGGAGTCCACTGCTCCAGGTTCGCGTACAGCGCGAAGAAGCGATACGTGTTCGCGAGCGTGTCGAACGTGCGGCGGGCACTCTCTCCGAGCGCGGCCGGGTCGAAGCGCTTCGGCACCCACGGCTGGCTCACGGTCACGAAGTACCACCGGATCGCGTCCGCGCCGAAGCTCGCGATCGCCTGCCACGGGTCCACCACGTTGCCCCGCGACTTCGACATCTTCTGCCCGTCCGGGTCCAGCACCAGGTCGTTGACCACCACGTGCCGGAACGCGGGACCGTCCCCGAGCATGGTCGAGATCGCGAGCAGCGCATAGAACCAGCCGCGCGTCTGGTCCACGCCCTCGCAGATGAAGTCGGCGGGAAAATGACGTCGCCAGAGGTCCTGGTTCTCGAACGGGTAGTGCCACTGGGCGTACGGCATCGACCCCGAGTCGAACCACACGTCGACCACTTCCGGCGTCCGCTTCATCACGCCGGCACAATCCGCGCACGGGAAGTCCAGCTCGTCGATGAACGGCTTGTGCGGGTCGAACGGCTCCGGCAGCGGCCCGGCCAGTTGCGCCAGCTCCGCGAAGCTGCCCACCACGCGCCGGTGCGCCGCGTCCTGCGTGCACACCCAGATCGGCAGCGGCGTGCCCCAGTAGCGCTCGCGCGAGATCGCCCAGTCGACGTTGCCCTCCAGCCACTCGCCCATGCGACCCGTGCCCACTTCGCTCGGGTGCCACTGCACCTCGGCGTTGTTCGCGAGCAGCGCCGCCTTCACCGCGGTGGTGCGCAGGAACCAGGAATCGCGCGCCATGTAGATGAGCGGACTCCGGCAGCGCCAGCAGTGCGGGTAGGTGTGCGTCTCGAGCGAGTACCGGAACACCCGCCCGCGGCCGCGCAGGTCCGCCACCAGCGGCGCGTCCGCGTCCTTCACGAACTGGCCCCCCACCAGCGGAATGCCCTCGTGGAAACGGCCCGCATCGTCGACCGGCCGGAGCAACGGCAGCTCGTGCCGCTGCCCGGCCGCGTAGTCGTCGGCCCCGAACGCCGGGGCCAGGTGCACGATGCCGGTGCCATCCTCCGCGCTCACGAATTCCTCGAGCACGACCTGCCACGCGTTCGCCACGCTCTCCAGCACGGGCACGATGTCGAACGGCCGCGCATAGCGCAGTCCGGCCAGGTCGCGCGCGGCGTGCCGCGCCACCACCCTGGCACCCTCACCGAACACGGCCGCGACCCGCGCCTCCGCGACGATCAGGCGACGTCCCTCGTGCTCGACCTCCGCGTACCCCAGCTCCGGGTGCAGCGCCAGCGCCACGTTCGACGGCAGCGTCCACGGCGTCGTTGTCCACACCAGGAACGCACGGCCGGGGTCGTCCGCGAGCGCGCACGTGAAGTAGATGGAGGGGTCGGCCACGTCCTCGTAGCCCTGGGCCACCTCGTGCGAGCTGAGCGCGGTGCCGCAGCGCGGGCAGTACGGTACGCTCTTGTAGCCGCGGTAGATCAGGCCCTTCTCGTCGAGCCGCTGCAGGATGTGCCAGACCGATTCGATGTACTCCGGATAGAACGTCACGTATGCCCGGGAGTAGTCGAGCCAGTAGCCGATCCGCTCCGACAGCCGCTCCCACTCCTCCTTGTACGTGAACACGCTCTCCCGGCAGGCCGCGTTGAACTCCGCAACCCCCAGCTCCTCGATCTGCCGCTTGCCGCTGATCCCCAGCCGCTTCTCCGCCTCGATCTCGACCGGCAGACCGTGCGTGTCCCAGCCCGCGATGCGCGTCACCTGGTGCCCGCGCATCGCCTGGTAGCGACACACCATGTCCTTGATGGCACGGCTGATCACGTGATGGATGCCGGGTCGTCCGTTCGCCGTCGGCGGACCCTCGAAGAACACGAACCCGGGCGCATCGGCCCGCTGTTCCTGCGTGCGCCGGAACAGCTCCTCGGCGCGCCACGACTCCAGGATCTGCTCCTCGAGCGCGGTCGC
>DATHVV010000225.1:0-8218 GCA_035461105.1 Longimicrobiales bacterium
GGGCCCCGCTGGCCCCCCCCCCCCCCCCCCCCCCCCACCCCCACCCCCGCCCGCCGTCGGCATTAATAAGACTCTTGACGCGGTCCGCCCCGTTCGATAGTTATAAAACTATGTACGCAGGCAGAGGCTCTCCCGGTTCCCTGGCTCCCGGCCAGTTCGAGCGCATCGCCAAGGCCCTCGCGGATCCCCGGCGCTTCGCCGTCCTCGAGACCATCTCCGATGCGAAGGAGGAGTGCCCGTACCAGAGGCTCTGCACCCTCTTCCCCATCACGAAGGCCACCATCTCGCACCACCTGAAGGAGCTCGTCTCGGCGGGCCTGGTGGAGACGGAGCGGGACGGGCAGTACGTGCACGCCAAGGTGATCCCGGGCGTCCTCGAGGCGTACACCACCGAGCTGCTCCGCAGGGCGGGGCGTCCGGTGGCGCAGGAGTAGGGGCCGCCGCCGCCCCGGGTCACGCGAAGTCCGGCGGCAGGTCAGTCGTGCGTAGCTGTGGGAGGCAGGGGCCGGTGCCGGCTCCCCCACAGCCCATTTTTTTACCGAATCTGTACGATGGTTTTCTAAACATCTGACAAAGCACCTCGGAGGTAGAAATGTCAGGTCGGGGTCGGTCTCGGGTTCCCGCGGCGCTGCGTTCGGTGGCGCTGGTGGCAGGGACGGTGGCGGTGGGTGGCGGCCTCTTCGCCTGGAAGTACGTGTCCGCCCAGGGCGCGGCGGGCGGGGCGGCGGCGCAGGCGGAGCCGGCCGAGGTGGTGACGGAGGCGGTGGCGGTGGAGCGTGAGCACCGGGGCGCGACGACCTCGATCGGGACGGTGCTGGCGACGCGCTCGATCACGCTCCGCAACGAGGTGCCGGGCACAGTGCGCGTCGCGCGCCTGGTCCCCGGCCAGGTGGTGGACGCGGGCAGGGTCCTGGTGGCGCTCGACGTGTCCGTCGAGGAGGCGGAGCTGAAGGCGCTCGAGGCGCGCGCGGAGCTGGCCCAGACGACGCTCGAGCGTCAGCAGCGGATGGCGGAGCGCCGCGCGGTGTCGGCGATGGACCTGGACAACGCGCGCGCGGCGCGCGACGTGGCCCTGGCCGAGATCGAGCGCACCCGCGCGATCATCGCGCGCAAGACGATTCGGGCCCCGTTCCGTGCGGTCGTGGGCATCGCGGATGTGCACGCCGGCCAGTTCCTGGAGGCGGGCGCGCTGCTCACCACGCTGCAGGGCGTGGACGACGCCGCGAACGTGGACTTCGCCGTTGCCCAGACGGTCGCGGCGGGGCTCCGTCCCGGCGACCGGCTGGACGTGTTCGCGGGCAGCGATGAGACGACGCCGCTCGCGGCGCGCATCGTCGCCGTGGACGCGCGCGTCGATCCGAGCACGCGCAACGCCATGGTGCGCGCGCGCGTCGATGACGGCGCCGCGCTCGCGCCGGGCGCCTCGGTGCGCGTGCGCGTGCCGGTGGGCGCGGCGCAGACCGCGGTGGTCGTGCCGGTGAGCGCGCTCCGCAAGGGTCCGCAGGGCGACCACGTGTTCGTGCTCGCGGCCGGTCCGACCGGCGAGGTGCGGGCGCACGTGCGCCCGGTGCAGGCGGGCCCGGTGCTGGGCGACGAGGTGGTGATTCTGGACGGCCTGACCGCCGGCGAGCGCCTGGCGGCGACCGGCTCCTTCAAGCTGCGTGATGGCGTGCTGGTGAGCATCGCGCCCGACACTCCGCAGGTCACGGCGGCGAGGTAACGGCCATGAAATCGTTCACGGACGTGTTCATACGGCACCCGGTGCTGGCGGTCGTCGTCAACCTGGCGATCGTGCTGGTCGGCTGGCGCGCGCTCACCAGCCTGCCGGTGCAGCAGTACCCGCAGATCGAGAGCTCGTCGGTCGTGATCACGACGGTCTACTACGGCGCGAGCGCCGAGACCGTACGCGGCTTCCTGACCACGCCGATCGAGCGCGCGGTCTCCTCGATCAGCGGCATCGACTACATCGAGTCCTCGAGCCGCGCGGGCGTGAGCACGGTCACGGCGCGACTCAAGCTGAACCACAGCAGCACGACCGCGCTGGCGGAGGTGACCGCGCGCCTGCAGCAGGTGCGCTCGGAGCTGCCGCCGGACGCGGAGCCGCCGGCCGTGGAGGTGCAGCGGGCGGATCGTCCCTATGCGACGTTCTACCTCAGCTTCACCTCGCCGGAGCGCAGCGCCCCGGCGCTCACCGACTGGCTGATGCGCAGCATCCAGCCGCAGCTCGCGACGCTGCCGGGGGTGCAGCGGGTGTCGATCGAGGGTGGCCGGCAGATCGCGATGCGCGTCTGGATCGATCCGGACCGGCTGGCGGCGCTGAACCTGGCGCCGGGCGACGTGCAGGCCGCACTGCAGCGCAACAACTACCTGGCCGCGGTCGGGCAGACCAAGGGCGACCAGGTGCAGATCAACCTGCTCGCGAACACGGACCTGCGCTCCGAGGAGGAGTTCGCGGAGCTGATCGTGGCGGAGCGGGGTGGCGCGATCGTGCGCCTGCGCGACGTCGCCCGCATCGAGCTGGGCGCGGAGGAGGCGGACTTCATCGCGAAGTACAACGAGAAGGAGAGCGTCTACCTGGGCATCTGGCCGCTCGCCGAGACCAATGAGATCGACGTGGCGAAGGCGCTCTACGCCGAGATGGAGCGGCTCCGCCCGACGCTGCCGCGCGACGTCGACATGCAGCTGGCGTACGACGGCACGACGTTCATGCAGGACGCGCTCAAGGAGATCAGCAAGACGCTCGCCGAGACCATGCTGATCGTGGCGCTGGTGGTGTTCCTGTTCCTGGGCTCGGCGCGCACCGCGATCGTGCCCCTGGTCGCGATGCCGGTATCGCTCTCCGGCGCGGCCATCATCATGCTCGCGTTCGGGTTCAGCCTGAACCTGCTCACGATCCTGGCGATCGTGCTCTCGGTCGGGCTGGTGGTCGACGACGCCATCGTCGTGGTCGAGAACGTGGAGCGGCACATCCAGCTCGGCAAGTCGCGACTGGAGGCGGCGCTCGCGAGCGCGCGCGAGCTGGTCGGGCCGATCATCGCCATGACCGTCACGCTCGCCACCGTGTATGCGCCGATCGGGTTCCAGGGCGGGCTCACCGGCTCGCTGTTCCTGGAGTTCGCGATCACGCTCGCGGCGGCGGTGGTGGTCTCGGGCATCGTGGCGCTCACGCTCTCGCCCGTGATGAGCTCGCGGTTCCTGCATCCGCACGGCGCGGAGGGTCGGCTCACGCGGCTCGTCAACCGCGGCTTCGATGGGGTGCGACGTCGCTACGCGACGCTGCTCGACGGCGCGCTCGAGCTGCGCTGGGGCATCGTGGCCGCGGCGCTGCTGGTGATGGCCGCGGCGTGGCCGCTCTACGAGTTCTCGCGGCGCGAGCTGGCCCCGATCGAGGACCAGAGCCACATCTCGATGTTCATGCAGGCCGCGCCCGATGCGTCGCTCACGGCCGTGAACCGGGCATCGCTCGAGGTGGTGGAGCGGGTCACGGCGTTCCCGGAGGCGCGCTTCATGTGGTCGCTGGCCGCGCCCTGGGGCGGCTTCGGCGGCATGGTCGCGAAGGACTGGCACGATCGGGAGCGCTCGACCGAGCAGATGTACGGCGAGCTCTACGGCGCGGTGGCGCAGGTGCCGGGGCTGCAGGTCTTCCCGCGCCTCGATCCGCCGCTGCCGACGCCCGGCATGTACGATGTCGAGCTGGTGCTCCAGAGCGAGGCACCGCCCGAGCAGATGCTCGAGGCGGTGGGCGCGGTCGTGGGCGCCGGCTGGGCGAGCGGCAAATTCCTGTACGTCGACACCGATCTGAAGATCGACCTGCCGGAGGCGCGCGTCGTGCTCGACCGCGAGCGCATCGCGGACCTGGGCCTCGACCTGGCCTCGGTCGGGCGCGAGCTCGGCACCCTGCTCGGCGGCGGGTACGTGAACCGCTTCAACTACTACGACTACAGCTACAAGGTCATTCCCCAGATCCGGGCGGAAGATCGCACCAGCGTCGCGCCGCTGCTCGACCTGAAGATCCGCACGCCCGCGGGGGACCTGGTCCCGGTCTCGACGTTCACGCGCATCGAGCCGGGCACCGCGCCGCGCTCGCTGAACCGCTTCCAGCAGCGCAACGCCGTGCGCGTGTTCGGCGGCGTGCAGCCGGGGGTCACGAAGGACGACGGCCTGAAGGTGCTGGAGGCGGCGGCCGCGGCGGCCGGGCCGGCGCTCACCATCGACCATGCCGGCGAGTCGCGGCAGATCCGGCACGAGGGCGCGGCCCTCACGGCCACGCTCGGCTTCGCGCTGCTGCTCATCTACCTGGTGCTCTCAGCCCAGTTCCGGAGCTTCCGGGATCCGCTGATCGTGCTGCTGGGATCGGTGCCGCTCGCGATCTCGGGAGCGCTGCTGTTCAGCTTCCTGGACCTCACGACCATCAACATCTACTCGCAGGTCGGCCTGATCACGCTGGTGGGCCTGATCGCGAAGAACGGGATCCTGATCGTGGAATTCGCCAACACTCTCCAGGAGCGCGGCCTCGCGAAGACGGAGGCGCTGCGCGAAGCGTCGCTCACCCGGCTGCGGCCCGTGCTGATGACCTCGGCCGCGACCGTCTTCGGGCACATGCCGCTGGTCTTCGTGACCGGCCCCGGCTCGGCGGCGCGCAACAGCATCGGCCTGGTGCTCGTCTCCGGCATGGTGCTGGGCACGGTGTTCACCATGTTCGTCGTGCCGGTCTTCTATTCCGTGATCGCCGCCGATCACAGCGCGGCCCGGTCGCGCGAGGCGGTGAGCCAGGAGGCGGGCGCCCGTGCGCTCGAGCCCGTTCATGCGTAGGGGAGGGATAGGGATAGGGATAGGGATAGGGTTGGTCGCGGCGCTCTTCGGGGCGCGGGCGGAGGCACAGGAGGGTCCGCGCGGCGGCGATCCGCAGGCGTTCTGGCGCCTGCTCGGCGACACCACGCTCGAGCGCCTGGTGAGTCAGGCGATCGACGCGAACCAGGACCTGCGCGCCGCCGAGTCCCGGCTGCAGGGCGCGCGCGCCGCGCGCACCACGGCCGCGCTCGACCTGGCGCCGGTCGTGACCGCGGGTGCCGGATACAGCCGGCAGCGGCTCGCGAGTGCGGCCCTGCCGGGCGCGGCCGGACGGCTGCCCGAGCAGGATCTCTGGGACACGAACGTGCAGCTCTCGTGGGAACTGGACGTGTTCGGCCGGCTGCGCAACACGCTGCGCGGTCAGAACGCACTGCTCGCGTCGGCGGAGGCCGACACGCGCGACGTACAGGTGCTGCTGGGCGCGGCCATCGCCCGCGAGTACTTCGCGCTGCGCGGCGCGCAGGACCGGCTCGCGTTCGCGCGGCGCAACGCCGAGAACCAGCTGCGCACGCTCGAGATCACCCAGGAGCGGCTCGAGGCCGGGAGCGGCACCGCGCTCGACACCGAGCGTGCGCAGGCGCAGCTCAGCTCGACGCTCGCCGCGATCCCGCTGCTGGAGTCGGCGGTCTCGGCCAGCCAGTACCGCATCGCCGTCCTACTGGGTCGTCCGCCGGAGACCATCGTCGGTGAGCGCGCCGACAGCAGCACCGTGCCGGTGGTGTCGTTCGCGCTGAGCGGCGAGGAGCGCGACGCGCTGCTGCGCGCGCGGCCGGACGTGCGCAGCGCGGCCAGCCGGCACTCCGCGGAGCGCGCCTTCGTCGGCGCCGCGAAGTCGGCGTACCTGCCGCGCCTGTCGATCGGCGCGGTCGCCGGCTACACCGCGAACTCGTTCGATGCCCTGGGCGACGCCGGCCCGCCCCGCTACGCGGTCGGCCCCGTGATCTCCTGGCCGTTCCTCGACATCGGCCGCGTGAAGAGCAACGTGGACGCGGCGCACGCGCGGGAGAACGAGGCCGCGGCGCGCTACCGGCAGACGGTGCTCGACGCGGACGCGGAGCTGGAGACGTCGCTTACCGGTTACGAGAAGGCGCGCGAGCGCTTGCAGCATCTCGAGGACGCCGCCGCCGCGAGCGAGCGGGCCACGGACCTCGCGCGGCTCCGCTTCGAGGAGGGCGGCACCGATTTCATCGAGGTGCTGGACGCCGAGCGCCGCCAGCTGGAGGCGCAGGACCGGCTCGCGGAAGGGCGCAGCGAGACGAGCGCCTGGCTCGTGTCCGTCTACCGCGCGCTCGGAGGCGGTGCGCCGGCGGGTCTGCGGTAGTCACGACGGGTGGGCCGCACGAAGGGCGCGGCCCACCCCTGGCTGCCGTGGTTGCCCTGAGCGGGCCGCTGCCCGCGCAGCACGCCGCGCCGCGCCGCACTCCCTGAGCGTTCGACGGAACGCCGGGAGCCCAGTGGCTACGGCAGCGCCGCGAGCAGCTTCTCGGTGTACGCGCGGCCCGTATCCAGGTCGGTGGCGTACAGCTCGAGGTAGGTCCTCTGACTGCCTTCGCTGATCGTGTGCACCACGACCTGGCCGGCCACCTCGCGCAGGTCGATCCAGGCGGCGGCGCCGCCGAGCCCTTCCAGCGGGTGGACCTGCACGTTGCCGAGCATGGCCAGGGCTTCCGGGTCCTCCGCGACCTCCAGGCTCGTGGTGTAGTCCTTACGCACCTTCGCCGCCCACTCCGCCGATGTGCCGGGGTTCTCCCGGTACGGGTAGGTGACCTTGAGCACTATGCCATCGTTCTCGCCCGAGTACGAGCACAGGGAGCGCTTGACCGGGGAGTCGTCGTCGAAGCCATCCCGCTGGACCGTCGGCCGCCCCACGCTCGCGCCCAGCATCGTTTCCAGCTCCGCCCGCTCGATGAGCTGGCAGGCGTCGACCAGTCGGGTGTCCTGCCGCGCCGCACCACCGGCATCCGCGGCCGTCTCGCCGCCGGCCGAATCATCGCTGCCGCCGCAGCCGGCCAGCGTGAGCATCGCGATCGCCGGGAACAGGGCGAGGGCCTGGGAGATCTGTCGTAGCATGGGGCCTCCGGTACGGGTCAGCAGCATCGATTACAGGCTTCCGCCTCCGATACGAGTCAGCATGATGGATTACAGGCTTCCACGTCCAGCTTCCAGCGGAGCAGGTAGCTCCCCGGGCTCTTCTCCTCGCGCTCGAACGTGCGCTTGAAGCGCGATTGCTTCTTCGCATCCACGGCCATCTTGAAGACGGGCTCCCGCCGGGTCGCGCGCGTCAGGATGTAGTGTGCGCCGAGGTACGGGAACTCGCCGACGTACAGCTGCGGGATCGGCAGCAGCGGCTCCATGAAGATGTAGATGACCTTCGCTTTGGCGTGACCGTCGTAGTCGGCGCGCGCATCCTCGAACTTCAGGGCCAGCTCCTCACCCTTGATCACCCCCTCGACCGGAACGTTGAAGTAATAGACCCCCGGGGCGCCCAGCTTCGACGAGCCGATATTGCCCATCAGACCGAGCTCGGCGGGCGCTGGTACCGCGACCGGCGGGAACGCCCTGCGCTCGACCAGATAGCGGCGCACCGCGGGTTGGATCACGGTGAGATTTTCCCAGACGGTGAACTTGGATGCCGATCCGACGAACTCGCCGCGTACCGGGGTCTCGTCGCCGGAGCCCGCACCCTTCTGGTAGCGCAGCACCAGCTTCCCGTCCAGGGCCACGTCGTAGGCGTACCAGCGCTCGCCTTGCTCGAAGTACTCGAGGTGGAACAACGCCTTGATCGGTCCCTCGTACTTCTCGCAGTACGTGCGGAACATCGACTCGGTGGCGAACTGTGCGATGTCGTTGAGGAGACCAACCTGTGCCTGCGCGAAGCTCGCGAAACCCTGGACTCCGCCGTACGCCTGCTTGATGGTCTCGGCGACGACGAACTTGTCGCCCGGATTGGCGGCGAGCTCGGGTACGCTCGACAGGACGCGGTCGGGCAGCGTCTTGTCGACCAGCACGTTCATGAGTGTGGTGATCGGGCTCAGCGTGAGACTCATGGCGAGCGACACGAAGCCGAGTGCCTCACCCGCGACGTGGATGTCCTCGCACAGCCGCTCGACCTTCACGTTCTGCAGGCGCTCGCGCAGCTCCGGCGTCATCTCCTCGGCGCTGGCACCGGCCTCCGCCAGCGCATCGTAGGCGGGCTGCAGCTCGGCGAGCGCCGCGGGGTGCTGCTGCACCAGCTTGTCGAGCGGGACCAGGCCCTGCCGCAGCTTCACCGCCGGCGCCTGCTCCAGACCCGCGGCGAGCTCCTCCAGCATCTCGACCAGCTCGGCCTGCGGTGGCGACGCGGGCTGCTGCGTGACCTGCTCGCGCA
>DATHVV010000226.1:0-3630 GCA_035461105.1 Longimicrobiales bacterium
CTCAGGCAAGCGCTCTTCCTCAGCATCAACGGCATCGCGGCGGCGATGCAGAGCACGGGGTGAGTGGCGTGGACGAAGAGTTTCCGCTCGGCGACGGCGTAGCGGACGTGACCGCGTGGGTAGCCTGCCCGTACTGCGGCGAGGAGACCGAGCTGGCCGTCGACCCGGGCGGTGGCGCGCGGCAGGAGTACATCGAGGACTGCGCGGTCTGTTGCAGGCCGTTCCAGCTGACCGTGCACTGGGACGAGACCGGTGCGGCTCACGTCGAAGCGGTCAGCGACGACGATGCGTGACCTGCCGGGGTCCGAGGCGCAGCGGTGAGGAATCAATGCCGCCCGCTGCCCTCGCACCGGGTGAGTGAACGAGGGCCGCCCCGCTCCCGGTGCCCCGACTCGTCGCCTGCTACGGTTCGCGCTACATTGCGCCGGCCGTCCGGTGAGTCCGCGCAGGCAGGGGAAATGCGACGATGCTGCTGACGATCACCACGATGCACGAGCCCGCCAGGCGCCTGCTCGCGCTGTCCGTCCTGTGGTGCCTCGTGGGTTGTGCGACCGCTATCCCGGAGCCCGCGGTGCCCGTACCGGCCGGTGTCCCGCTCGAGCTCGCGCAACAGCGAGCTGCCGCGCTGCGCGACGTTGCCTACGAGCTCGACCTGGACGTCACGCAGCGCGACACCGCCCACGGCTCGGTCGTGATCCGCTTCACTCGCGCCGCGGGCGCCGGGGACCTCGTGCTCGACTTCCGCGGCCTGTCGCTGGGCGCGGTCGTGGTCAACGAGGCTGCCGTCGAGGCCGCCTGGGACCGCCACCACCTGACCATTCCCGCCCGGCACCTGGACGAAGGCGCCAACCACATCGCCGTGCGCTTCGGCGCGCGCATCGCCGCGGCGGGCGCCGCGATCATCGCGGTGGACGAGCCGGCCGACAGCGCGCGCTACCTCTACACGCTGCTGGTGCCGTCCGACGCGCAGCTGCTCTTCCCGGTGTTCGACCAGCCAGACCTCAAGGCGCGCTTCACCTGGAGCATCACCGCTCCGTCCGAATGGCGCGTGCTCGCGAACGGCGCGCTCCGCGAGCGCACCGCGCTGCCTGACGGATCCAGCCGCTGGACGTTCCACGAGACGCCTCCGATCAGCACCTACCTGGCGGCGTTCGCCGCCGGGCCGTGGCACGCGTTCGGCCCGGACGAGGTGGTCCGCGACCTCGCGCCGGCGGAGGACGTCGCCGGGAGCATGCGGCTGCTGGTCCGGCGTTCACGCGCCGCCGAGGTGGACGCGGACACGCTGATGGCCCGGCACCGGGGCGCGCTGGCCTGGCTGGAGGATTACTTCGATCTCCGGTACCCGTTCGACAAGATGGATCTGCTGCTCGCGCCGGCGTTCCCGTTCGGCGGCATGGAGCACGTCGGCGCCATCTTCTACAACGAGACGAACTTCATTTTCCGCGAGCCGCCCACGCTCACCCGCCGGCTCGCGCGCGCCGGCACGATCTACCACGAGGTCGCGCACCAGTGGTTCGGCGACCTGGTCACCATGCGCTGGTTCGACGACCTGTGGCTGAAGGAGGGCTTCGCCACGTTCATGGCCGCCCGCGTCCAGGAGGAGCTGCAGCCGGAGGCGAATGCGTGGCAGACGTTCTACCTGCGCAACAAGCCGCTCGCGTACGGCGTGGACGTGACCGCGGGCACCACGCCGGTATGGCAGGAGCTGCCGAACCTCGACCTGGCCAAGAGCAACTACGGACCGATCGTCTATAACAAGGCCCCGTCGATCCTGCGCCAGCTCGAGTTCATGGTCGGCGAGGCAGCGTTCCGGGAGGGCGTGCGGTTGTTCCTGCGCCGGCACGCATACGCGAACGCTACCTGGCAGGACCTGCTCGCCGCGATCGGCGAGAGCGCCGGGCGGGACCTCGTGCATTTCGGGGATCAGTACATCCTGCGCGCCGGGGCGCCGATCATCGCGACGCAGCTCGCGGCCGGCGACGCCGCCGTCATCGACTCGCTCGTGCTCCGGCAGCGGCCGGCCGTGCAGCTGCCGGGTGACGCCGGCGGCTGGTGGCCCGGTCGCGTGCGCGTCCGGCTCGGCTACTCGTCCCGGCCGGACACCGTGCTCGACGTCTCGTTCACCGGGGCGCACACGTCCGTGGTCGCGGCCATCGGCCTGCCCTTGCCCGATTACGTGATCACGAACGAGGGTGACTACGGCTACGGTATCTTCCTGCCGGACGCGCGCTCCGCGGAGTGGCTGCTGCAGGGTGCGCATTCGCTCGAGAACGACCTGACCCGGGTGCTCGCGTGGGGCGCACTGTGGGACGGCGTGCGCGAGCTGCAGGTATCGCCGCGCCGCTTCGCGGAAAGCGCCCTCGACGGGTTCGAGCGCGAGCGCGACGAGCAGATCAGCAACGTGTTGCTGGGCCGGATCACGACCGCGCTGGAGCGCTACCTGCCCGGGAGCGACGACCTCCGCGCCGCGCTCGAGCGGGTGCTGCTCGACCGTGTCGATGACGCCGCCCTCAGCTACGACCTGCGCAAGGCGTCGCTGGACGCGCTGCTCGCCGGGGCACGTTCCCCGGCCGCCATCGAGGTGTTGAAGGCGTACCTCGGCGGCGCGCGGGAGTTCGATGGGAAGCCCCTCCCGCAGCCCTCCCGCTGGACCGCGGTGGCGCGGCTGCTCGCGGCCGGCGACGCGCAGGGTGAGCGGTTCTTCGCCGCGGAGCAGCAGCGCGACTCGACGCCGGAGGCGGCGCGCTCGGCGTTCGTGGCCGCGGCCGCGTTGCCGGACCCGGCGCGGAAGGCCGCGTACTTCGAGCGCTACTTCGACGACCCGGAGCTGAACGAGGAGTGGGTGACGGCGTCCCTCGGCGGCTTCAACCACGAGCTGCACGCGCAGCTCTCCCTGCCGTACCTGCGCCCCGCGCTGGAGCGCGCGGTATGGCTGCGCGACCACCGCCGCATCTTCTTCCTGCCGCGCTGGCTGGACGCGTTCATCGGCGGGCACAGCTCGCCCGAGGCACTGCGCATCGTGGACGAGTACCTCGCCGCGAATCCGCAACTGCCGCCGGACGTCAGGCGCAAGATCCTGCAGCCGCGCGATGAGCTGGCGCGCGCGGTGCGGATCCAGGAAGCGGAGGGGTCACGCTAGGCGGGGCGCTCGAACCTGGAGGCGTCGCGTGGGATCCATGATTGCACGAGAAGGCAGGAACAGCGTCCGTGACGCATGCGGTGGGTTGCGGCCATCCGTCACGACTTCTGTGCCCGGCTCCGTGCTCAAAGAGAGATGGAATGCCAGATCCGCGGCATGGGGCGGGTCACCGGTCTCGCCACCCAGACGCTCACGTTCACGCCGACCGGCATCCTGGTCGAGAACACGGCGGTCTACACCACGCCGAACGGCGACGAGCTGCATTCGACGTTTTCGGGACTCGGGGTACCCGACCAGTCGCAGACGGTGATCTCGCTCCCGGGGACGGAGCGGCGGCACCGGTCGTTTCGCGAACGCGAGCGGCTCGGCCGAGCTGACCGGCGCCGCGAGCCTGGCGACCATGACGGGTGCTTTCACGACGCTCGGTACGCTGACGTTCTGACTCCCCGAGCGCTGTGCGGCTGCGAGAGGAGCCGCACGCCGGCGAGCAT
>DATHVV010000227.1:0-2889 GCA_035461105.1 Longimicrobiales bacterium
TTCCGAACACGTTCGTCTCGAGGAAGGCGGCCGGGCCGTCGATCGAGCGATCGACGTGCGACTCGGCGGCGAGGTGGATCACGGCGTCCGGGCTGTGCTCCTGGAAGACGCGCCGGACTTCCCGGTCATCGCGGATGTCGACTTTCTCGAAGCGGTGCCGCGGCGAGGCCGCAGCCTCAGCGAGCGACTCCAGGCTGCCGGCGTAGGTGAGCGAGTCGACGTTGACGACCACGTGCGCGGTGTTGCGGATCAGATGCCGGATCAGCGCGGAGCCAATGAAGCCCGCGCCGCCGGTAACCAGCAGGGTCCGCGCTACCTCACGCAGAGACGAGCTCACGGAGCGCCCGCACCGGCGACCGGCCGGTCCAGGTAGAGCACGCCGATGCCGTAGCCCTCCTGGGCCGGATCGCGAACGAACTCGTCGTGCGCGTAGCGCACCGACACCTCCTGCCAGAGCCGGTGCACGGCCCAGTCCACGCCGGCGGCCGCGACGTACTCGGAGTTCGGCTGCGGCGAGATGTCGTGGAACGCGATCATGGCATCGGGCGCCGCGAAGCGGCGGCACAGCTCGAGGTCCTGGCGCACACCTTCGTACGTGTGGTCCCCATCGATGAAGGCGTAATCGACGCGCCGCCCGTCGAGCACCCGCTCCAGCAGCTGGATCGTGGAAGCGGCGTGGGAATCGACGCGCAGCAGCT
Organism: Longimicrobiales bacterium; assembly: GCA_035461105.1. Taxonomy (GTDB): domain Bacteria; phylum Gemmatimonadota; class Gemmatimonadetes; order Longimicrobiales; family RSA9; genus VEPF01. Next base: position 699 of record DATHVV010000227.1, read on the forward strand.
CCAGCCTCTGCCGGCTGCCCCGGAAGGATTCGTACAGCGGGATCCGCCAGCGCGGATAGCCGCCCCCGAAGAGCCCGTGAGGCAGGTCGATGCTGATGATGAGCGCTTCCGGGTGGGCGAGCCGCGCGTGGGCGAACAGCGTGCCGCCGTCCGCGGTGCCGATCTCCAGCACCGTGCGAGGCCGCCGCTGCGCGACCAGCCGGGGGAGCGCGCGGAACTCATCCGGGATCTGCCAGGGCTGGATGTCGGTCGCTTCAGCGGAGAACAGGAAGTCGACGACCTCGTCCGCCCCGGCGCTGCGCGGCAGGGCGGCGACGCGCCGGCGGGCCCGCGCCGCGGCGCGCCGGCCCTGCAGCCCCGCACGGACGTCCTGCAGCCTTCGCTTCAGCCGGCTCAGCATCCCTGCTCCTGGTTGACGTCCCGAGGGTAAGATGCCCCGGCCGGCGTCAGAAATGAAGACCGCGGCAGCGCTGCCTACGACCGCGCCGGGTGCGCGGTCGTGTCCGTCCGCAGGGAGTCCAGCAACGGCGTGAGCCGCCGGTGCAGCGTCTCCGCGGCCCAGGCATTGCCGGCGGCGGAGAAGTGCAGGTTGGGTGCGAACAGTCCGTCGACATCGGAGGGTGGAACACGGCGGAGTTCCTCCACCAGGTCGATGAACGTAATGCCCTGGCGCTCCGCTTCGGCGCGCATGAAGCCGCGCCACGCATCGGTCGCCCGGTCGCTCCGGTAATCCCAGGCGCCGGGCAGGTAGAGCACGACGAGTCGACTCCGCTTCGCGTCGTTCAGCCGGCGCAGATCGGCCAGAATGTGCGACACGACCGGCCGCAGCCGCTCGTTCGCGAGCGCGGCGCGCCCGGGTTCCGGCTCGTCGTCGAGCCCGAGCAGCCGGCGGGACAGCCGGACTACGCCGAGCCGCGCGATCGCCTCGCCGTGCAGGGCACGGCGCCGCTCGAGCCACGACGTGCGGGGGACGGGGAGGTTCGTGACCACCAGCGAATCGCCGCGCACCGCCAGCAGCGGCTTGCCGTAGCCCATGAACCGGTCGGACCGCATGCGGTTGAAGTCATCGGTGAGGACGCCGAGCAGCTGGAGCTGGTGGTCGAGGCGGGTGCCATCCCGGCGGTACCACAGGTACGCCTGGTCCACTCCGTAACCACCCAGACCCATGTTGACCGTCTCCAGGCGCGGGTCCAGCGTGGTGAGCCGTGCGCACCAGGCCTCGTCATTCGCGACGCCGTAGCCGAAGGTGAACGAGTCGCCGGAGCACACGACGCGCGTCTTCCCGGCCGGCACCGCTCGAGTGAACTCGTGCGCGCTGCGGAACCGCTGTGAGTTCGTGCGCAACCCGACGCCCGGGCCGTAGAAATCCGGCAGGTCCACGTTGGGCAGGTTGACCCAGCCGAGCACCGCATCGTGCTCGGCGTGCTGGTGCTCGGGCACGGAGGGCGTGCTGAAGATCTCGTGGACCACGAAGAGGATGCTCGCGGCCCCCTCGAGCAGGGCGAACAGCAGGACCACGATCGCGAGATTGATGAACCCGATTCCGGCCACTCTGCGGAAGGTCGCCATGTTCTCCTGCGTACCGGATCGAAGCCTGGCCATGGGCACGAGAATAGTACCACCGGGCTCGCCGTGACAGAACTCGACGAGGGGCCACTCTGTCGCGGCTGTGGCGCTGCCGGCACGACGGCGACCGGTCACGCCCCGGCCGACCCGGGTCCGGGTATGGTGCGGCGACGCGGCCCGGTCGTGCTGCGCGTCGCGCTGCCGATCCTGGCCGTACGTCGATCCAGCCGTACTCGGGTTGCTCAAGCCGGGTAGCGAGCTGGACCGGCCGGGGGCGACGCGTGCTTCGCCGGCGCCATCGACCTCCGGCTCCGGCGTCCCGAGGACCACGGTTCGCCGGCGCGGCTGGAGCCGACCGGACCGTCGTGGAGCTGGCTGTTCACGGGGGGCCACGCGCCGCTGTGGCTGGCCATGCTGAGCTTCCTCGTCCGTGGGCGGCGCGACCGCGGCCGGCCGTTCCGGAAGTTGCTGTACCCTCGCAACGGTGATAGCGTTGCAGCATCGATCATGGCTGACGTTCGCGGTGGCTCAGCGGCGCTCGGCTCGTCATCACGGCATCGCTCGACGGCGCCTGCTGCCGGTTGCGCCCGCCGCCGCATGAGCCCTCGCTTCCGGCAAAACCGAG
>DATHVV010000228.1:0-3861 GCA_035461105.1 Longimicrobiales bacterium
GAGCCGATCGGGCGGTGGCCGAGCACTTCTCCGCGGTAGACCAGCGTGCTGACGCGATCCACGATCGCGGTGTCGCCGCTCAGCACCCGGCCGGCGTAGACCACGCCAAGCGTGCGCCCGGCAGCGTCGGTGATCGGCGCGGCGGCGAGCAGGACCATCGCGGCGGGCAGCGGGCCGGGCTCGGGCTGGCGCGCGGCCGGCGTGGACACCACCGGCATCCGGGCCCGGCTCTCCAGCTCGGCCCCGTGGGCCCGCAGCAGCGCGAAGCTCATCAGCTCGGTGCTCGCCACCACGCCGTTGCTGCGCGCCGTGCGCACCGGCGCGAGTGCGCTCATGTCGAGCAGCTGGCCGTTGGACACGGCCAGGCCGCGGGTGTGGGCGAGCACCCGGCCGCTGGGCAGCGCGAGCCCGGCGAAGTCGAACGGACCGGTATCGCGCAGCGCGCCCAGGTACGAGTCGGCATCGGGCTCGCCGTGGGCCAGGCGCGCGGCCATGCCCCCGGTCACGGCCGCGAACCGGACCGAGTTGCGCAGCGCCTCCAGCTCGCGCTCGTAGATGGAGTGCGCGGCCGCCAGGTCGTGGCGGACGGTGCGACGTTCCTGCTCCATCATCGTGGTGCTCACGATCCAGGAGCCGACCGCCGACGTGATGAGCGCGCCCACGCCGACGATGATCAGGTAGCTGGTGATCAGCTGCGCGGTCAGCGACCAGCGGCGCAGGCGCCCTCCGGGGATCATGTCACCGCCGTACCAGGTGCACCGAGCAGGAGATGCACGGGTCGTAGGCGCGTGCCACCATCTCGAGCCTGCGCTTGAGCTGCGGCTCGTCGTCCGGGTCCGCCACCTCGACCGCGGCGCGCAGGTGCTGCTCCAGCATGGCCGCGTTCATGGCCGTCGGCGTGATGATGTCCGCGGCCCTGATCCGCCCCTGCGCATCGTAGGCGTAGCTGTGCACGAGCAGACCGCGCGGCGCCTCCGTGACGCCGGTGCCAAGCCCGGCTCGCGGCGTGACTGGCACCGGGGCCTCCGCCTCGATGCCGCCCTCCAGCAGCGCCTCGACGATGCCGAGCGCACCCCGGATGTCGGCCTCCAGCTCGACCGCCTGCGCCAGGTTGTTCGCGAGCGGGTCGCCCGTCCCGAGCCGCAGACCGAGCCGCGCCCGCACGTCGGCCGACGCGCCGTTCAGCAGCCCGCCGTGCAGCGTCAGCCGGGCCAGCGCGCCCACCATGAACGGCGTGCCCTGCCAGGCACTGTGCTTCGCGTGCGAGTGCGGCACGCTGCGCTCCGCCGTGAGCGACCGGTAATCGGCGGCCGCCACGCGCGTGGTGTCGCCCCCGCTGCGCACCGTGATGGCGTCGCCCTCGTAGTAGTTGTAGCTCGTGCCCGGGTCGAGCGCCGCGAACACCGGCGCGACGCTGCCGCAGTCCACTGCCGGCAGGCTCGCGATCACCTCGATGGCCGCCGCCGCATCCGGCAGCGCCGCAGTCAGCGTGCGTCGCAGCTCATCCAGCTCGAGCGCGCTCGGAACCCGGCCGAAGCCACCGACCAGGCAGTTGACGGGGTGGATCGCGCGGCCCCCGATCCGCTCCTGGATGGTGTTACCGAGCTGCTTCAGCCGGAGCCCGAGCTTCACGGCCTCGGGGTGGGTCGCGGCCAGGTGGATCGCGCTCGGCTGCTCCAGGTAGTCGGGCGCGGCCAGCAGGAAGAGGTGGAGCGCGTGGCTCTCGATGTTCTCGCCCCGGCTGAGCAGGTCGCGCAGCCGCACGGTCTGCGGCGTGGGCACCACGCCGAACGCCGCCTCGGTGGCCTTGATCGAGGTGAGCGCGTGCGACGAAGAGCAGATCGCGCAGATCCGCGACACGATCTGCGCCACCTCGTGCCAGGAGCGGCCCCCGATCAGTCCCTCGATCAGCCGGGCACCCTCGAACACGTCGAAGCGGACCGCCTGCACCCGGCGCCCGTCCAGCTCGACGGTAATGCCGCCGTGCCCCTCGACGCGCGCCAGGTGGTCAACCACGATTCGGGTACTCACGATGCCTCCGCTTCAATGGGTCGCGCCCGCGGGCGCAAAGGTCGCCAGGGCACGCTCGACCTGCGCGCGTGCGAAACCTTTCTCCTCGTACAGGGCCGCCGCCGACGCATAGTTCGCGTCCGGCGCCGGGCCGCGACAGCCGACGCACGCCACCCCCAGCGACGGGCAGCGTGCGTGGCAGCCGGCCAGCGTGAGCGGCCCGCAGCACAGCTGGTCGTCGGTCCCGAGCAGGCACCGGTTCTCCGCGATCCGGCACTCCACGCAGACCGGGTAATGCGGCAGCTGCGGCGCGTCCCCGTTCAGCAGGCAGGCGACGGCGCCCAGGAACTCGTGCTTCTCGATCGGGCACCCGGGCAGCACGAAATCCACCGTCACCAGCTCGTGCAGTGCCTGCGCCGGGCGCGTGTCGTAGGTGCGGCCCATGGGCCCGTACACCCCCTCCAGCAGCGCGCCCCGATCGTGCAACCGGTCGAGCGCGGCGACGCCCCCCCAGGCGGCGCACGTGCCCAGCGCGACCAGCACCTTCGAGCGGTCCCGTATCCGGCGCAGCGCGTCCTCGTCACGCTGGCTCAGCACGGCGCCCTCGACGAACGCCATGTCCAGCAGCGCGTCGTGGTCGACCGCGGAGCTGGCCATCAGGAAGTCGCGGATATCGATCAGCTCGACCAGGTCGAGCAGCTCATCCTCGCAGTTCAGGATCGCGAGCTGGTCGCCCGCGCACCCCGTCAACCCGAAGATCCCGATTTTCGGTTTCATGGTCATCTCGCCGGCCTCACACCATCTCCGGCAGGTTGATCGCGTCCCAGTAGGTGAAGATGGGACCGTGCACGCACGTGTACTTGTAGCCGACGCTGCAGTGACCGCACTTGCCGACTCCACACTTCATGCGGCGCTCCAGCGACATCAGGATGCGGTCCTTGGAGAAACCGAGCGGCAGCAACCGCTGCAGCACGAACTTGTAGACGATCGGCGGGCCGCAGACGGCTGCATGGCTGGTGTGCGGGTCGATCTCGGCATGGTCGAACAGCGACGGCAGCAGCCCGACGTGGTGCTTCCAGGTGCCGCCCGGATCGCCATCCACGGTGAGCAGGCAGCGGATGTCGTCCCGGTCCACCAGCGAGACGAGCTCCTCGCGAAACAGCATCGCGGCCGGATTCTTCGCCCCGTACATCAGCGTGATCCGGCCGAAGCGGTCGCGGTTGTCGAGCGCGTACCAGAGCAGCGAACGGAGCGGCGCCATGCCCAGCCCGCCCGCCACCAGCAGCAGGTCGTCGCCCTCGAGGCGCGCCACCGGGAACCCGTTCCCGTAGGGTCCGCGCACACCCACCAGGTCGTTGCTGCGCATCCGGTAGAGCGCGTCGGTCACGCGACCGACCCGCCGCACGCACAGCTCGAGCGTGCCCGGCCGGGTCGGCGTGGATGAGATCGAGATCGGGGCCTCGCCCGCGCCCGGTATGCTCAGCATCACGAACTGGCCCGGCCGGTGCTGGAACCGTGCGCCCACCGCTTCATTCACGAAGCGCAGCGTGAAGACCCAGTTGTCCGGCACCATGCGGTAGATGCGGACGATGCGTGCCAGGTGCGGTTGATATGCGTTCTCCAGCCAGAGCGGTCCGCTGGCAAGATCAATTGCTGGCGACGACATCACGCTCCCCCCTGAGACGATTGATCACTTCGGCCACGTGGATCCCGACCGGGCACGCCACGATGCAGCGGCCGCAGCCCACGCAGCTGGGCCGGCCGTACTCGGCCACGAAGCCGCGCTGCTTGTGGTAGAAGCGGAACTTGATGCGGCTCGCCTGCGAGTGCCGGAAGTTCTCGCCGCCCGCC
>DATHVV010000229.1:0-1810 GCA_035461105.1 Longimicrobiales bacterium
GCGAAGCGCACGGCGGAGCTGATTCCGCTCTGCCACACGCTGCCGCTCTCTCACGTCGACGTGCGCTTCGAGCTGGATCCGGAGCTGCCCGGCGTCCGGGCGGAGGCGACCACGCGCGTCCACGGGCGCACCGGGGTCGAGATGGAGGCGCTTACGGCGGTCAGTGTCGCGCTGCTCACGGTTTACGACATGCTGAAGGCGATCGACCGGGACATGCGCATCGAGGGCGTGCGGCTGCTTCGCAAGGAGGGCGGCCGGAGCGGCGACTGGCGGGCGACGCAATGAGGGGTCGGCAGGGAGAGGAATCGATGAGCGACAACGGGACCGAAGGGCCGGCAACGCCGGCGCGCGAGCCGGCGGGTGGCGCCGTGCTGCGCGCGGGCCCGGCAGCGCCGCCGCGCGGCTTCACCGCGGGGGACGCGCCAGGCTTCGTCCTGTGGCAGTGGGAGCGACAGGGGTGGAGCCCGTGGCGGTACCACGTGGCGCTGCAGTGGAAACGCCACCAGCGCCATGTCCGGCAGGCCCTGGTCCTGGTGGCGACGTTCCTGCTCGGCGCGTTCGTCATGGTCCGCCCGGAGCTCGAGCTGAGCAACCTCCAGCTGCGCGACGCGCTGCTGCTGCGTGAAGGGGAGCTGCAGGCCCGCCAGGGGGAGCTGGAGCTCGCCCGGCTCGAGCTGAACCGGCTCACCCGCATCGCGCAGTTCTCCGCGGCGCACCGCATTCCCGCCGACCTGGCCGAGTCCATCTACGACATGGCCGTCGCCGAGGGCATCGATCCGAGGCTCGCGTTCGGCCTGGTCAGCGTGGAGAGCGATTTCACCCGTCGCGCGGTCAGCTCGAAGGGCGCGGTGGGGCTCACGCAGGTGATGCCGAGCACCGCGTTCTGGCTGCAACCGGGCCTCGACTACAAGGATCTTTTCGAGCCCGACACGAATTTGCGCCTGGGATTCCGGTACCTGCGCATGCTCATGACGCAGTACGGGGGCGACCTGCGGCTCGCGCTGCTCGCCTACAACCGCGGTCCCGGACGCGTCGATGACATCCTGCGCACGGGTGGCAATCCGTCGAATGGGTACGCGGGTGCCGTCCGTACGCGTGCGTCACGCATGACCGACTGAGCCGCGCCGGTGGTATACCGAGGGGGTCGTGCCGGCGACGCGGCGCGACCCCTTCGCCCACGGCTCAGCCGCCGCCGCGCCGGGGCGCCGGCGGGCGCTTCCGTGCCTCCGGCTCATCGACCCCCTCGACCTCGTGCTCGGTCACACCCACGATCTCGCCATCGCTGAACTCGACCAGGAAGCCGTCCCTGCCCTGCTCGCTGTTTTCCGGACCCCAGTGGCCCACCACCTCGCCGACCTGCCCACGATAGCGGGCGGACTGCTCGTACTGCGGATTCGTGACCTTGATCCAGTGCATGCGTGCCTCCCGGGATGGAGCTGCGGCGCGCCGCAAATGCAAGAGGGAGGCCCGGCGTCAGCCGGTACTCCCTCCTCGTGTGTGCTCCGCGTCACCGCTGCACCGTCGTTCCCGCCGCTGGCCACCGGTGGCGAGTGACCTCAGTCGACGCGCCGGCGCCTTGCACCAGGCGTGCTGCGCTTCAGGCTTACTGCACTTCGGGCGCCTTGCGCTTCGGGCGTGCTGCGCTTCGCGCTTTGCGTCAGCCGCCGCGAACGCGCAGCTTCTGGCCGGCGTAGATCCTGCTCCGCGAGCCCATCCCGTTCCAGCTCTGCAGCTGGCGCACGCTCACGTCGTACCGGCTGGCGATGACGCTCAGGTTCTCGCCGCGCCGCACGGTGTGCGTGCGCGTCGA
>DATHVV010000230.1:0-3659 GCA_035461105.1 Longimicrobiales bacterium
CAGCTTCAGCACTGGGGTCACACACTCGGCGAGCCCGGACAGAGCGAGCGCGCGCGCACGATGCGGATCACGCCCTCCTTCCTGGACGTGCTGGGCACCGCGCCGCTGCTGGGCCGCAACTTCGTGGAAGAGGAGACCCGCGAGGGCGAGCACCGGCGCGCCATCCTCTCGTGGGGCTACTGGCAGGAACGGTACGCGGGGGATCGCGCGGTGATCGGACGGGAGCTGCGCGTGGACGGCGAGCCTTACACGATCGTCGGGGTGCTGCCGAGGTCGTTCCGCCTGCCGGACGCGGAGCAGCCGCGAGTCTACGTGCCGATCCCGTACGCCGCCGACGCGGAGAGCCTGGAGAACTGGCACAGCAACAACTTCGCGATGCTGGCGCGGCTCCGGCCAGGGAGCACCATCGAGCAGGCGCGCGCCCAGAGCGATGCGCTGAACGCGCGGCTCACGGGCGAGTGGCCGGTGCCGAACGGCCCGCAGCTGCTGAAGGACGCCGGTTTCCACACGCAGATCCATCCGTTCCACGAGGAGCTGGTGCGCGACATCCGCGCCACGCTCTGGCTGCTCTGGGCGGGCGTCGCGTTCGTGATGCTGATCGGCTGCGTGAACATCGCCAACATCATGATCGCACGGGCGCAGGCGCGGGTACGCGACGTCGCCACCCGCCTGGCGCTCGGCGCTTCCACGCTCCGCCTCGGCCGCGAGATCCTGACGCATTCCGTGCTGCTCGCGCTGCTCGGCGGTGCTGCCGGCATCGCGGTGGCCGTGGGCGGCATCCGGCTGCTGCAATGGCTGGGGGCCGACCAGTTCCCGCGCGGTACGGAGATCGGTCTGGACGGTGTGGTTCTGCTCTACACGTTCGGGCTCGCCGCGCTGGGCGGGCTCCTGTTCGGAGCGATCCCGCTGTTCCAGCTGACGCGCCGCGATCTGCGCGGCGTGCTCCAGTCGGAGAGCCGCGGCGCGACCGCGAACCGGCGCGCGATCTGGGTGCGCAGCGCCCTGGTCACGGCGCAGGTCTCGCTCGCCTTCCTGCTGCTGATCGGTGCCGGGCTGCTGCTGGAGAGCTTCCGGGCCGCCCAGTCCGTGTACCCCGGCTTCCGGGATGAAGGGTTGTGGAGCGGCTTCGTGTCGCTCCCTGAGGCGCGCTACCCCGATGGCGCGGCGCGTGGGCGCTTCGTCGACGAGCTGCTGAGTGCCGTGGCCGAAGTACCGGGCGTCGAGCGGGTCGCCGTTACCACCCAGCTGCCGTTCACCGGCAACAACTCGAGCAGCGTGATCCTGCCCGAGGGATACGTGCCGCCCGCCGGCGAATCGCTGCTCTCGCCGCGGCAGAGCTGGGTCTCGCCCGGCTACTTCGAGACGCTCGCGATACCGGTGCTGCGGGGGCGCACGTTCACGGACCTGGACGGTCGCGACGGCAGCCGCACGATCATCCTGGACGAGTGGCTGGCGCGGCGCTACTTCGGGGAGGAGAGTCCGCTCGGGAAGCGCATGCTGTGGGGCGCAGTGCCGGGCATGGCCGGAGACACGAATTATTACACGATCATCGGAGTGGTGGGCGTGGTGAAGCACCATGACCTCACCGCGTCCGCGTCGGAACACGTCGGCGCCTACTACTTCCCGTACCGCACGTTCTCGATCGGTTACTTCTCGGTGGCGGCGCGCAGTGCCCTGAGCACGGCCGAGGCGCTCACCCCCGCGGTGCGGGAGCGGATGAGGCAGCTCGATGCCGAGGTGCCGCTCTTCCAGGTGCAGAGCGTCTCGCAACGCATCGCCGATTCGCTCCGCGAGCGGCGCTCGCCCATGGTGCTGCTGCTCGCCTTCGCCGCGCTCGCGGTGCTGCTCGCCGTGCTCGGGATCTACGGCGTGCTCGCCTACGTCGTGGCGCAGCAGAACCGCGAGCTCGCCGTGCGCATGGCGCTCGGCAGCACCGCCGGGGGCGTGTTCCGGCTCGTGCTCGGGCGCGGCCTGCGCGTGACGCTCCTGGGCCTCATCATCGGCGCGGGCCTGGCGGCCGTCGGCGCGCAGGTCATTCGGTCGCTGCTCTACGGCGTGCAGCCGCTCGACCCGGTCGTCTACCTCAGCGTGGCACTGCTGCTCGGGACCGTCGCGCTGCTGGCGTGCCTGGTGCCCGCGCGCCAGGCGGCGTCCACCGAGGCGGTGCGCGTGCTCGGCCAGACCTGATCGAGCTGCCCGGCGCTGACGGAAGCGGCCAGCCCCGGCCGGGCCGGGCCGCCTTATATCCATTGACATTATAACCGCAATGGATATATCGTCGGCCATGACGCCGAATCGCGCGGACATCGAGGCGCTCCTGCCGCTGCCGGCGGCGGCCTATCACATCCTGCTGGTGCTCAGCACGGGTGACCGCCACGGCTACGGCATCGCCCAGGACGTGGAGACGGCGACGGGCGGCGCGGTGCGTCTCTCGCCGGGGACGCTGTATCGCACGATCCAGCGGCTGCTGGAACAGGGTCTGATCATGGAGCCGCGGGTCGCGACGATCGATCCGCGGCGCCGGCCGTACCGGCTCACCGCGTTCGGGCTGGCGGTGGCCCGGGCAGAATCCCATCGCCTGGCCGATCTGGTGCGGCTCGCCGAGGGTGCCGGGCTGCTGCTGGAGGCGACGTGACAGGGCTCTACCGCGCCCTGCTGTGGCTGTACCCGTCCGGATTCCGGCGCGAGTACGGCGACGAGATGGCGGCGCTGTTCGAAGACCGGGCGGCGCGGGCGAGCGCGGCGGGCCGGGTCGTGCTGCTTGCCCGCGGTGCGCTGGATGTCGTGGTCAACGCGGTACCGCTGCACTTCGAGCTGCTCGGTCAGGACCTGCGCTACACGGTGCGGACGCTCCGGCGCGCGCCCGGCTTCGCGCTGACGGCGATCGTGGTGACGGCGCTCGCGGTGGGCGCGAACACGGCGGCGTTCTCGGTGGCGGACCACGTGCTGCTGCGCCCGCTCCCGTTCCCGGAGCCGGAGTCGCTGGTGCGGCTGTGCGCGGGTCCGCGCACCGGTCCGTCGGGCTGGGGCTGCATGAACCAGCTGACGCCCGCGGACTACCGCGATTTCCGTGATCAGACGACGTCGTTCGCGGCGCTCGGGGCATTCCGGCGCGATGCCTTGAACCTGGTGGACGGCGGGGAGCCGGCGCGCATCGCGGCGGCTGCGGTCACGCCGGACGTGCTGCCGCTGCTGGGCGTGCGGCCATTGCTCGGCACGTGGCTCGATGCGGACCAGTCGGTCGCGGGCGGGAGCACCGTCGTGCTCGGCTACGGTGTCTGGCGCTCGCGATTCGGTGGTGATCCGGGCGTGGCGGGCCGGGTGATCAGCCTGGATGGCACCCCGCACGTGGTGGTGGGCGTGATGCCGCGCGGCTTCCACTTCCCGAACCGGGAAGCACAGCTGTGGACGGCGCTGCGCTTCACGGAGGAGGATTACGCCCAGCGCGACAACAACTCTCTCGAGGCGGTGGGCCGGCTCGCGGCGGGCGTCTCGTTCGGGCGGGCGCGCGCCGACCTCGACGGGGTGGTGGAGCGTCTGGCGCGCGCGTATCCGGAGACGAACGAGGAGACCGGGGTCAGCTTCTTCCGGATGCGTGACGAGTTCTCGCCGCGTTACCGGCTGATGCTGCAGGCGCTGTGCGGCGCCGCGCTGTGCAT
>DATHVV010000231.1:0-2051 GCA_035461105.1 Longimicrobiales bacterium
GGCGCGAGATCGCGACCGGCAGCGGGTTCGTCAGCCAGTGCGCGTCCGGGCCGTCCGCGTAGATCTCGGCGACGAAGCGGCGGTCCGGCGGCAGGAAGGAGAGCGGGACCTCCAGCATGCGGCCCTGCTCGTCGCTGATCGCGCCGAGATACCAGTCGTCGCCGCCGCGCTCCTGCCGCGCCACCACCACGTAATCGCCGATGCGCGCGTCGAGTACCTGCGTCTGCTCCCAGTCCACCGCTACATCGCGGATGAACTGGAACGCGGGCTGGTTCTCGTAGTTCTCGATCAGGTCCGCCGCCATCTGCAGCGGCGAATAGAGCACGACGTAGAGCGCCAGCTGCTTCGCGAGGGTGGTGCGCACGCGCGGCTGCTCGGGCGTGCGCGGCCCCTCGGGATTCTGTGCGCGCGTCAGCAGGATGTCGAAGATGCCGGGCGTGAAATCCATCGGCCCGGCCAGCAGGCGCGTGAAGAAGAGGATCGTCTCGTGCTCCGGCGGGTTGCCCCCCTCGCCGCCCCAGGCGTTGTACTCCTGCCCGCGCGCACCCTCCCGCGACATCATGTTCGGGTACGTGCGGCGCTCGCCCGTATCGTGCACCGGCTCGTGCACGTTCAGCGCGATCCGGTGCCGGGCCGCGGTCTCGATGGCACGGCGGTGATGGGCGACGAAGTGCTGCGACCAGTGCGAATGCCCCTCGATGTCGTCGGCGACGTAGCCCGACTTGATGGCGTCGATCCCGAGCGACCGGTAGAGCGCGTAGGCGTCCTCCATCTGCCGCTCGTAGTTCGCGATGCCGCCCGAGGTCTCGTTGTGGGCGATCAGGCGCACGCCCTTCTGGCGCGCATAGGCGGCGACTTCGCGGAGGTCGTAGCTCGGGTGCGACTCGGTGAACGAGAACGCCTGCGCGTTCGCGATCCAGTCGCCATCCCAGCCCGTGTTCCAGCCCTCGATCAGCACGCCGCCGATCCCGTTCGCGGCCGCGAAGTCGATGTAGCGCTTCGCGTTCGCGGTGGTGGCGCCGTGGTTCGGCCCGGAGCCCCAGGTATTCACGTTGATGTGCATGCCCCACCAGATGCCCACGTACTTCATCGGCTTCACCCAGCTCACGTCACCGAGGACGTTGGGCGGATTCAGGTTCAGGCCGAGCACTGACGGCACCAGGTCCTCCACGCGGTCGGCCAGCTGGATCGTCCGCCACGGCGTCGCGAACGGCGTCCGGCCGCGCACCTTGGTGCCGTCCGCGAGCGGCGCCAGCGCCGCGCGCAGCGTGCGGTCCTCCATGTGACGCTGCCCCGCCAGGTTCAGGCGCGCGTAATCGGCGAGATGCGCTTCGTGCAGCACTACCAGCATGCCGTCGCTGCGCTCCATCGTGAGCGGCGTCTGCACGCTGTCCAGCAGGCTCAGCGGTGAGGCCGAGTACAGCATCTCCGAGCGGTCCATGCGCGGCCGGTTCGAGGGAATCCACCAGGTGCGCGCATCGTCCGCCATCACGAACTCGGTCAGCTCCTCGAGCAGCTCGAAGCTCTCCAGCCCGGGTTGCGCGGGCACCTCGTACCGGAAGCCGATGCCATCATCGAACGCGCGGACGACGACCGCGAAACGCCGGTTGGGCGCACTCGTCTCCGCGACCGTGACTCGCAGCTCGTGATGATGATCGCGGACCTGTGCCACCTCACCCCACGGCTGCGTCCAGGTCTCGGCCGCACGGCTGCGCGCCGTGTCCGTGATCTGGAGGTTGTCGCGCAGCGGCGGTGCACCCCGGAACTCGAAGCCGAGCGGTGAGGGCAGGACGATGGAGCGGCCGTCCCGTTCGATCTGGTAGTGCAGCCGCCCTTCGCGGATCTCCAGGTTCGCGGTGTTGCGACCGTCCGGTGATGCGACCCGCACCTGCCCCTGGAGCCCACCGGGGAGGAGCAGCGCGGCCGCGGTCGCGAGGATAAGCAGGGGACGGGTGGGAGCGGTAGGATTCGGCATGCCGGTTCTCACTGGTCTCGACCTCGATGATGTGCGTATTCCTTATGAGTACGCCCTGATGCGGCAGCGCACAACG
>DATHVV010000232.1:0-17590 GCA_035461105.1 Longimicrobiales bacterium
AAATCGTGATACCGCGTGCAAATCCCCACTCGTCGACAGGCTGATTAGCCAAGTAGCTGGCAACCATCACTCCCTACCCCTGCACCGCGTTGATCATGTCGAAGATCGGCAGGTACATGGCGACGATCATGCCGCCGACGATGCCGCCGAGGAAGACGATCATGATAGGCTCCATGGCGCTGAGCAGGGCTTCCACGGCCTGGTCGACTTCCTCGTCGTAGAAGTCGGCGATCTTTGTGAGCATCTCGTCGAGGCCGCCGGTCTGTTCACCGACGTTGATCATGGACACGACCATGGGCGGGAACACGCCGGACCGCTTGAGCGGCTCGCTGATCGTTTCACCGCCGGCAATGCTGGTGCGGCTCTCCATGATCGCGTCGTGCAGCACGCGGTTGCCGCTGGTCTTGGCGGTGATCTCGAGCCCATCCAGGATCGAGACGCCCGAGGACACCAGCGTGCCGAGCGTGCGGGTGAAGCGGGCGATCGCGGTCTTGCGCTGCAGGTTGCCCAGGATCGGCAGGTTCAGCAGCGTCTTGTCGATGACCAGCTCGCCGTTGTCGGTCTTGTAGTACTGCCGGACCATGACCACGGCCATGACCGCGCCGATCACGAACATCCACCACTTGGCCTGCAGCACCGCCGACATCCAGATCACGAACCGGGTCGGTCCCGGCAGCGGGATGCCGGCGCCCTCGAACATCTCCTGGAAGGTCGGAATCACGAAGATGAGCAGCACGGCGACGGCGCCGACCGCGACCGCGAGGATCACGCCCGGGTAGACCATCGCGCCCTTGATCTTGCGCTTGAGCGCGTCCGCCTTCTCCAGGAACACGGCCAGGCGCAGCAGGATGGTGTCCAGGATACCGCCCGCCTCACCGGCCGCGACCATGTTCGTGTAGAGCTGCGGGAACACCGCCTCGTGCGGGCGCAGCGCGTCCGCCAGCGTGTGCCCCGACTCGACGTCGTAGAGCACCTTCTCGATGATCTTGCGCAGCGGCTTCTTCTCGCTCTGCTTGGCGAGAATGTCGAGGCTCTGCACCAGCGGCAGCCCGGAATTGATCATGGTGGCGAACTGGCGCGTGAAGATGACGATGTCACGCGTCGAGATGCCGCTGCCGATGGTGGGCAGCTCGATGCCGCCCTTCTTCTCCTCGATCTTCATGGGGATCAGCCGCTGCTTGCGCAGGTAGGCCATCGCCTCGTCGCGGCTCGCGACCTCGATCTCGCCGCTCGTCAGGTCGCCGGTGGTGCTCCGCGCCGAGTAGGTGTAGGTAGCCATAAATCCTCAGTGTGGGCTGGTGGGCGGGCGCTCAGGCGTTCGGGATCGGCTGACCGGACATGCGCAGCAGCTCGTTCGGATCCGACGAGTGCTGCAGCGCTTCCTCCAGCGTCACCTCGCCCTGCACGTAGAGCTGGTAAAGGGCGTCGTTGAGCGTCTGCATGCCGTACTTCTTGCCGGCCTGCATGATCGAGTAGATCTGGTGCACCTTGTCGTCACGGATGCAGGCGCGCACCGCCGGGGTGCACACCATCACCTCGCAGGCCGCGACCCGCCCGGTACCCTTGGCCTTGGGCAGCAGCGTCTGCGTGATCACTCCCTCGAGCACGAAGGCCAGCTGGGCGCGCACCTGCGACTGCTGGTTCGAGGGGAAGACGTCGATGATGCGGTTGATGGTTTCGGCGCACGAGTTGGTGTGCAGCGTCGCGAAGGCTAGGTGACCGGTCTCGGCGATGGTGAGCGCCGCGTGGATCGTCTCCTGGTCGCGCATCTCACCGATCAGCACCACGTCCGGGTCCTGCCGGAGCGCGTACTTGAGGGCGGCTGCGAAGCTCTTCGTGTCCGCGCCCACCTCGCGCTGGTTGACGATGCAGCCCTGGTGCTTGTGCACGAACTCGATGGGGTCCTCGACCGTGAGGATGTGGCCCTTCTCCTCGCGGTTGATCTTGTCGAGCATGGCCGCCAGCGTGGTTGACTTGCCCGAGCCGGTCGGCCCGGTGACCAGCACCAGCCCGCGTGGCTTCTCGGCCAGCCGGGATGTGATCGGCGGCAGCCCCAGCTCCTCGAACGACTGGATCTGGAAGGGAATCTGCCGGATCACCATGCTCACGCAGCCGCGTTGCTTGAAGACGTTGCCACGGAAGCGCGATAGGTTCTGGATCCCGAACGAGAAGTCCAGCTCGTCCTCCGTCTCGAAGCGCTTCTTCTGCGCCTCGGTCAGGATCGAGTAGGCGATCGCCAGCGTGTCCTTCGGCGTGAGCGTGAGGTCCACGCTCGCGTTGGTGACCGCGCCATCGATCCGGATCTTGGGCCGCTCCCCCGCAGTGATGTGCAGGTCGCTCGCGTTCCGCCGGATCATCTCCTCCAGCAGGGCGCGCAGATTGACCGACTTCTCCTGCGGCGCGGCCATGGCCGGTGCCGTCGTGGTGGTGCTCATTATGCCGCGGTCTCCTTGACGACTTCCTCGAGTGTGGTGACGCCCTTGGCCACCTTCTTCATGCCGTCCATGCGCAGCGTCAGCATGCCCTCGGCCAGCCCCTGCGTACGCAGCTCGTCGGCGCTCGCCCCGTGCATGATCATGCGACGCAGCTCCGGCGACATTGCCATCACCTCGTACAGACCCGCCCGTCCCTTGTAGCCGGTGCCGCTGCACCGGTCGCAGCCCGCCCCCTTGTAGAACGTCAGGGCCCGGTCCTCGCCCGCGACGCTGCACGCATCCAGCACGTCCTCCTGGTACTGCGTCGGTGCCTTGCAGTTGGTGCAGATACGGCGCACCAGCCGCTGGGCCGTCACGCAGTTCAGCGCCGCCGCCACGTTGAACGGCTCCAGGCCCATGTCGATCAGCCGCGTGATCGTCGAGGGCGCGTCGTTCGTGTGCAGCGTGGACAGCACCAGGTGGCCGGTCAGCGACGCCTTGATGGCGATGCCGCCGGTCTCGATGTCGCGGATCTCACCGACCATGATGATGTTCGGGTCCTGCCGCAGGAACGCCCGCAGCGCCGCCGCGAACGTCATCCCCACCTCGTTGCGCACCAGCACCTGGTTGATCCCGTAGATGTTGTACTCGACCGGGTCCTCCGCCGTCATGATGTTCACCTCGTGGGTGTTCACCTTGGACAGCGCCGAGTACAGCGTCGTCGTCTTACCGGAGCCGGTCGGGCCCGTCACCAGGACCATGCCATAAGGATTCATGATTGCGCTCATGAAGTCCTTCTCGGCCTTCGGCTCGAAGCCGAACTTCTCCAGGTCCAGCGTCAGGTTGCTCTTGTCCAGAATACGCAGCACGATCTTCTCGCCGAAGATCACCGGCAACGTCGAGACCCGGAAGTCGACCACCCGGTTCTTCATCTTCAGCTTGATGCGGCCGTCCTGCGGGATCCGGCGCTCCGCGATGTTCAGCTGCGCCAGGATCTTCACGCGCGACGTCAGCGCCGCCTTCATCTTGAGCGGCGGCTTCATCACCTCGAGCAACGCGCCGTCGATCCGGTAGCGTACCCGGAGCTCCTTCTCGAACGGCTCGATGTGGATGTCCGACGCCTCGCGCTGCACCGCGTCCGTCAGGATCGCGTTGATCAGCTTCACCACCGGCGCGTCGTCCACCTGCGCCTGCAGGGCCGCGGCGGTCAGGTCCTCTTCGCGGTCCTGGACAAGCTCGACGTCGTCCGCCTCGATCTCCTCCATCAACAGCGTGAGCGCTTCTTCGTCGTGCCCGTGGTAATACCGCTCCAGGTGCTTGCGGAGCGTGAACTCGCCGACGATGACCGGCTCGATCTCGTGACGCGTGATGAACTTGATGGTGTCGATCGCGCCCGCGTCGGTCGGGTTGGCCATGGCCACGGTGAGCACGCGGCCGACGCGGCGGAGCGGCAGGATCAAATGTTTGATCGCCTGGTCGCCCGGCACCAGCTTCAGGATCTTCTGGTCGACCGTAACCCGCTCCAGGTCCACCGCGGGCAGGCGGTACTGCTTCGCGAGCGTACGCGTGAGGTCGGTCTCGGCCATGAAGCCGAGCTTCACGACGGAGTACCCGACGCGCGTGTCGTTCTGCGTCGCATCGAGGAGGGCGGCCTTCAGCTGTTCCTGCGTGATCAAACCTTCACGCACGAGGAGCACGCCGATGCGGTCCGAGGTCGCTGTCGTAGCGGTGGTTGCCATTGTACCTGATGGGCCTTCCCCCGATGTGGGGGAAGATGAACCGGGGAGGAAGCAACAAGTTATGCGCCCGACCCCGCCGGATCAAGGACTTACATGAACGAGCGGCAGCAGGCGGGCCAGCAGAGCCGGTCCCACCCCCCGCACCGAGTCGAGCTGCTCCGGCCGGGAAAACCTCCCGACAGAGTCACGATAGGCCAGGATACGCGCCGCCATGGCCGGCCCGATCCCCGGCAGAGTCTGCAGTTCCTCCGACCCCGCCCGGTTCAGATCCACTCTCCCGGAGGCCCCCACCCCCGCCGATCCCCCCGCCCGCCTTGTACCCGCCGTTCCCCCACCCCCACGCCCACCCCCACCCCCGCCCGCCGTTCCCGCCGTTCCCGCGGCGACCGACCGCTCCCGCAACTCCACGATGTCGACGGTCTCCTCGTCCGGCAGCAGCGGCCGCGGCCGGTCCACCCACCGGCCCAGCAGCGCCAGCCCGATCAGGCAGGCAATGAACGCGAGCGCACGCGCTTCATCCGTCGCGAGTTGCATGGCCCCCAACCAGGGGCCTCGGGCCGGGCGGTGGAATGGCTGGATCGGCTGAACGGATGAACGGCGGGCGGGGGTGGGGGTGGCGTGGGGGTGAGGGAACTGCGGGCGCAGTCGGGTGGGGGGCGGCCGGGCGCCCGAGCGGCCCGCCTGCAAGGGGCCGAAGCCCGCAAGTAACCACGGGACCCCAACCTCCCTCACCCGCAGTCACCCGCCGTTACCCCAGCCCCACGCCCACCCCCGCCCTCACCCGCCGTCAATCCCCCGCGCCTCACCCTCCTCGATAGACCAGGTGCACCAGCAGGGTCCCGACGGCGCCCAGGCCCTGGGGGGACGTCCGCTCGATGCGGTCCTCGAGCGTGTGCCAGTACGCGTTCCCGGGGCCGTAATCGAAGTCGATGATGTTGATGGTGCGGATGCCGGCGCGGTTGAGCGGGAGGTGGTCGTCGCTGATCCAGGTGCCGGTGCGGGTGGGGAACATCATGCCGAGGCCGAGCTCGTGGGCCAGTCCCCAGACGTGCTGCACGACCTCCGGGGCGAGGTCGCGGGAGTTGCCCTCGACCGGGAAGAGCGGGTTCTGGTCGCCGACCATGTCGAGCAGGATGCCGTACATCGGGCGGTAGCTGCCGACGTTGGCGGCGAAGTAGGTGGCGCCCAGGTACATGTCGCCGGGGCCGTAATCCTCGCCGTCGGTGAGCAGCAGGTCGACGCCGATGGGGGCGGCTCGCCCGGCGAGGATCTCGGCGAGCTGCAGCAGCACGGCGACGCCGCTCGCGCCATCGTTCGCGCCGGGCACGGGCTGGCTGCGCTTCGCCTCGTCGGGCTCCTGGTCGGCGCTGGGGCGCGTGTCCCAGTGCGCGAGCAGCAGGACGCGGCGCGGCTGATCGGACGCAAAGCGCGCCAGGACGTTCGTCAGGCGCAGCGTACGGCCATCCTTCGCGGCGTGCGCGAACGGCTGCAGGATCACGGTGTCGGCGCGCTCGCGCAGGTATTCCGTCATCCACTCGAGCTGGCGGGCATGCCCGCTGGTGCCGGGCACGCGCGGTCCGAAGTCGACCTGCGCGCGCAGCAGCGCGAACGCGGCGTCGGCGTCGAACGCGGGCACATCGACGGCCGTGGCCGCAGGCGACGTCGCCACTGCAGCCGGCGGTCGGGCGACACGTCCGCGCGCGTCCTCGGCGTCCGCATCGGCGCCGCACGAGGCGAACAGGAGCACGCCGAGGGAGAGGTGAGCGAGGCGCATCAGCGGAAGCCTCCGCGTCGCAGCGGCATCTGCCCGGCTTCCAGGTTGAAGCTGGCGAACATGCCGAGCTGGAACTGGTTCGTGCGGCTGGCCAGCCCGACCCGGTTGTCCCGGCTGTTCCACATCGTGAAGAGGCCGAAGTCGACGTCCTTGAGCGTCGTCTCGATGTCGAGGCGCGCGTTCCGGGTCGTGATGTCGTTGAAGACGGCGCAGTCGCCGGTAGCGAAGACGCTCGAGGCCAGCACGCGGCACTGGTCCTGGCCGCTCTGCGTGAAGGAGAGTTGCGCGCGCAACGGCTCGCGGAAGCTTCTGCCGAGCGATCCGGGCAGGCGGAAGATGCCGCTCATGTTGACCGCGTGCATGTTGGTGCCACTCTCGGAGCGGCCGGTCGCCTCGTAGTTCTCGCTGACGGTAATCGAGCCGGTGTACTGCACGACCAGGCCGAACGAGGTGCCGAGCGAGAGCGAGAGCGGCACGCGCAACTCTTCGCCGCCGCGCTCCTGGGCGGCCAGCAGCGTGCGCCGCTCGACGCGGGCGAGGCCGATCGAGCCGCTCGCGATCGAGAAGAAGGTCCCGAGCCGGCCCGGCAGCGGCAGCCGCCCGTTGTTGAGGGTCAGGCTCGGCCAGGTCCGCTCGGACGACTCGCGCCGCCCGCCGCGCGCGTCGAAGACCTCCGTGAACACGTCCGAGTAGGAAAGGTCGAGGCGGGTTCGGGAGGGCAGTGCGATGCCGGTGCCGGCGCGGAACTCGTCGCGAAGCTGGGCTCGCACCGCGGTATCCGCATCGATGATGCGGAACCCGTGCAGGTCGTTCATGCCCAGGCGGTATCCCAGTGCCGGCGTGAACGCCTCTCGCTCAAACGCCGAGTTGAGCGCCCGCGACCAGCTCAGGTCGAACGGCTGCAGCCGCCCGAGCGCGCGGCGCGCCAGCGCCCCCGCGCCGGTGGCGCTGGTATCGGGCGCGCCGAAGACCGCGGCGATCAGATCGTTCGGACGCAGCTGGAGCCGGGTCGCGCTGCGCCGGTCGGCTTCGAAGCGCCGTTGCATGTCGTAGATGGTGTCGCCTTCGATGCGGACCCGCTCCTCCAGGTAGGATGGGTTGCGTCCCGAGGCGTAGCGTGCGTTCCAGGTATACGAGCTGTTCAGCCAGCCGGCGAGCTGCGGCCGGTAATTGAAGCTGGTCTGCATGCCGTTGGCGCGTTCCCAGCCGAGGTCGATGCCGGCCAGGCCGCCGCGCGCCCGCTCGAGCGCCATGCGCTCGTCGGGACGCTGCGTCGCCCGCGCCGGGTCGAGCAGGTCGCGGTCACTGGACAACGAGAGCGAAGCATCGAGCGGCTCGAAGGGGCGCAGCGCCAGCGTCGCGTGATTGCGCAGCCCGCGACGCGGCGACTCCACGGGGCGTACCGCCGTGTCCCCGGGCAGGGCCAGGATGCGGTCGTAGAGGTAGGACCGGCTCTGCTGATCGTTGTACGAGGCGCCGAGCGAGATCGCGGCCGGCGTGTAGCGCAGCTGCGAGTCGACCAGTCGCTGGAACACATCGCTCCGCTCGATCGGCCCCGGCGCGAGCGCGCGCAGCACGCTCTCGAGGAAGCCGGGCATGAGGCCGACCGCGCGCGGCGCGATCGAGCGCGAGTAGCTCAGATCCCCGTTCAGTCCGCTCGCCTCGGCGCGCGAGGTGACGGCGCGTGCGGTGTTCGTCGTATACCCGATCCGCAGCGCGCTGCCGTCGAGCAGCAGACCCAGCCAGGGGTTCGCGGTGGGCGTCGCCTTGCGCAGGCTGACGCCGATGTGGGTGTTGGACGTCCCCGTCTCGCGCAGCCCCTCCATCCGGTCGGCCAGCACGTCACTGCCGGACAGGAAGCTCGGGTCCTGCTGCGAGCGCGAGTGCGACACGTTGAACGGCAGCTCCACGCCCCAGGCCGCCGGCAGGAACCGGTCGAGGCGCGCGGCCGCGCTGAAGCCGAGGTCGCCCGTCCCCACGTAGGACGGCGTCTCGTTGAGCTGCTGGAAGACGTCGCTCTGCCGGGCGTACGTCACGGTGGCGTTCACGAAGTCGCCGCCCCGCACCTCGAGTCCGACCATGGTGGCGGTGCCCGACTGCTCCGAGGGCGCCCCCAGGCGCATGTCGTTGATCCACACCTCGCCGCTGGTCGCCACGCCGCCGGCGTTGTACACCGCCAGGCTGAGCTCCCGGATCGCCGCCAGGTTGGGCGCGCGCGCCCGGTTCTCGTAGACGATGGCGTACGTGCTGTCCGCGCTCCACACCGTGTCCTGTTCCGCCTGCGGGCCGCGCTCGATCATGCGGCGCTCGGCGAGGGTCTTCAGATCCAGCCAGGGCTGGAAGTCGATCACCACTTCCGGCACCCAGTCGGCCACCTGCACCGCGCGCGGTCCGGTCGCGGTCCGGAGCGGCGTCTGGTACAGGTAGTAGTTGCGCGCGTCGGTGCCGAGCTTGACGAGCAGACGCTCACCCTGCGGTGTGCCCCACTCGCCCTCGCGCGCGACCGCCCACAGGCGCAGCTGCCGGTACGTGAGGAAGCTGCGCGGCTGCTGCGCGTAGTGGAAGAAGGCTTCGGCGCGCTCCTCGGGCTCGAGATCGTCGTAGGCGATGCGCAGCGATTTCTCGTTGTACTCGATGCCGCCCGTACCGATGCCGCTCTGCAGGTCCTGGGTCTCCTGCACGACGCCGGGCGGCGGCCGGTAGCGCCCGCCATCGGTGAGCTGGCTGACGGGTCCGACCCGCACGCGCGTCGCCGCCGAAGCGCCGATCGAGCCGTCGTCGAGCATGCCGTGCACGACGCCGGTGACATCGCGCTTCGACCAGCGCGAGCCGACGATGCGCATGCGCGCGAGCGACAGCACGCGTGCGGCGGTCGGCTGTCCGGCGACGGTGAGCCGCAGGTGCTTGATGAAGCGCCAGGTGGCGTCGTTCGCGCCGTTCAGCGGGGTGCCGGCGGCGCGCAGCGGGACGCGGTAGAGCCGATAGATCGTGCCGGTCGCGCTGGTGTCGCGCACCAGGTAGGGGCTGGCCTGGTCGAGCTGCACGACGTAGCGGAAGTAGGCGCCATCCTGGAAGTCGGCGACACCGTTGCCGTTCAGGTCCTCGGTGTCGCGGAGCCCGTTCCCGCGCGTGCAGTTGCTGCGCGCATCGCCGAGCGGGTAGGGCCGCGCGGGCTCCGAGATGCAGGGCTGGTTCCAGAGGCCGCGCGCATCGAGCTCGCGGCTCCAGACCTCGCGCTCCGCGAGCCGCGCCTCCTCGTCCAGGATCCCCAGCCCCCAGGGCGTGCCGTCCTCGTAGGTGCCTTCGGTGCGCCCATCGGGGTCGATGTAGAGGGCGTCCTCGCTCACCGTGCCGACGTCGAAGATGAGCGCGAGCGGCTCGACGCCGAACGCCGCGCTCACGTAGAACTCGAGGTACTCGCTGCGCGAGAGATCGATCCCGGTCGTGGAGAGCACCTGTGTGATCGAGCGCCAGCGCCGCGGATCGGGCGCGGGCGGCAGGCCGGCGGGATCACCGAGCGTGAGCCAGAGCACGGACTCGAGCACGTCCTTGCCGGCAATCGCGATCTGGCGGTCGATGTGCTGGCGCGGGAAGAGCGCGCCGCCTACCTGGCCGCTCGGGTCCACGAAATCGTGCTGCCAGACCAGCGGCACGGCGCTGGCCGCGTCCAGCGCCGGCGGCAGCGTGCCCTCGTCGCCGGTCGTGCTCTCCGGCGCCGAGCCGAGCCGCCAGTCGCTGCGCCGCGGCTGGATGCGCAGCTCGTCGCTGCTCTCGAAGTCGTCGAGGTACGCCGTGCCGCGGGTGTTGGGGCGCGGCGCCGAGAACGCCATCTCGCCGGTCAGACGGACCCGGCTCTCGCCGTCGAGCCGCAGTCCGGGCAGCAGGTCGAGCGCGCGCGTGAGCGCCGCGCCGCCCAGGTCGAAGTGGCCGCTCACGCCGCCCAGGAAGATGGCGCCCGGCTCGACGCCCAGCTGGGGTCGCGTCATGAGCGACTTCTCCGCCTGGTAGAGCGTCACGAAGTTCAGCTCCCCGCGCTCCGCCAGCTGGAAGCGCGTGTTCAGCCCGAACACGCTGGTCGGCGCGAGCTGGAAGAGCGGCTTCTGCTCCCAGTTCGCGCGGATCTCGGCGTCCGGGTTCGCGCCGAACAGCGTCTGCGCGTTCAGCAGCGTGACCTGGCCCAGGTCGTAGTCGATGGTGTAGTCCGTGCCGCGCTCGAGCCGCCGGCCGCCCAGTGTGATCCGCTCGCTCTCCTCGCGGATCGCGAGCGCGCCCAGGCTGAACGACGTCACCAGCCCGTCCACCGCGACCCGATACTGGAACGTGAGACGGAAGCGGCCCGAGGCCTGGCGCGTGACCGGATCGACTTCCTCGTAGATCGCGCGATTCGCGTCCCGCCCGAGCAGCTCGGCGGCCTGCGCCGCCGACAGTGCGACGCTCGGCACCGGCGCCGGCTCGAGGAACGGCTGCAGCGTGGGGAAGATGACGTACGTGCCCCCGATGGGCGCCTGCGGATCGGAGCCCGCCGGCTGGAACAGCTGCGCCGCGTCCGGCCGGTCCGCCGGCGCATCCTCGTCCATCCCGAACAGCTTGAGGAACGTCACCCGCTCCCCGTTCGACTCGCGGTACGTCAACCCGCTCGACGCCTCGCCGAGCGAGATCGTCATCTCGATCGCGTTCGCATCGACACCGTTCGAGCTGTCGAGCCGGTAGACCTGGTGCATCTCGAGCGGCCAGGTAGGCGAGCCCGGCTGGTGCGTCGTGCCCGGCCCGCGCAGCAAACGCAGCTCCGGCGTGCTGCCGGCCGGAGCCTGCTCAGCGTTCACGTCGCCGACCATCTCGCCAGTGGCCGTCGTGAACGCGACCGCGAGCGCCTCCTCGGCGCGCAGCGGCGCGCGCAGCATGAACCACAACCCGCTGGCGTGCAGCGTGTAGTCCTGCTCCGGCACGAGCCGCCGGAACGTGCCGCTGTG
The DNA here is from genome assembly GCA_035461105.1 of Longimicrobiales bacterium. Taxonomy (GTDB): domain Bacteria; phylum Gemmatimonadota; class Gemmatimonadetes; order Longimicrobiales; family RSA9; genus VEPF01. The sequence continues at coordinate 10,898 of DATHVV010000232.1, forward strand.
CGAGACGCCCCCGCCCCACGGCACGGCACGCGCCAGGAAGTAGCCGAGCTGTGCGTTCTGCTGGCCGGATCCGGGCGGGATACGCTCGTCGCGGAATACCAGGATCTCCCCGCCGCTCGGCGAGATCGCCGCGGGCGCGTCGCCGTTGCGCAGCGCGAGCGCGTCCACGTGCGGCGCACCCGCCAGCTGGTCGGGCGGGACCAGGAAGAAGAACTGGGCCTTCACGTAGTCCACGTCGTCGAGCACGACGCGCGCGTCCTGCACCAGGCCCTGCTGGCCGCCGCCGGCCAGCCGGAACTCGCGCGTGCTCACGTCGCCGCGCTGCTGCGCGAATACCGCGTGCATCTCCATGGGACCGAGCTGGGAGCTGGCCAGGAAGCCGAAGTTGCCGGTCGGGATGCCGCGCGTCAGGAAGCGTGAGGAAGGCAGGCGGAACGAGACGTCGCCCACCTCGACCCGACGCAGGATCTCGTCGGGCAGCCCCTGGTAGTAGACGTTCAGGTTGTTGGCCGCATCGAACTCGCGACGCTGGTCGTAGTCCACGTCCACGTGCACGCGCTGCGAGATCGTGCCCGCGACCTGAACGCCGAACAGCATCTCCGGCTTCAGGTCCGGGACCAGCCCGGGGTTGCAGTTCAGGTGGGCGGTCGGGTCGCAGGGCGAGTAGCGCGTCCACTCGCTGCCCAGGTCGCCGCGCCCGTTCAGGCGGATGCCCAGCTGCGCGTACTCGCCCAGCCCGGGGACCCGCCCGCCCGGGGTGGGCAGGCGCGGCGGCGGCGGCAGGTAGTTGACCGTGTCCGGCAGCTCCTCCGGGGCCTCGGGCTCCGCCGCGACCGCCTCCGCCGGCCGCTCCGGCGAGAGCTCGGAGGGCAGCGGGCCCAGCGCCTCGAACGTGCTCCGGCCGTGCAGCATGGCGCGCTCCTGCTCGTCCAGCCGCAGGCGCGTCGCGACCGTCCACTCCTGCACCCAGTCGGTGAACGGGCGGCGCGCGAACAGGCGCAGCGCCGGCGGCGAGCGGAACTCGAGCCCGGTGATCGGGGGCAGCAGCCGCTCGTCACGCTGCTGCGCCGCGAGGGACCCCGCCGCACCGCTCAGGCATACGATGACCAGAATAACGCGTATGAGCATTCAGGCGAACGGCGCCCGGGGCGTCGGCTCAACAGGAATCAAGGGACCGCCCCCTGCTGTCGGGGCGCGCTTGTTGGGACTCGAATCACGAAATATACTAATGAGTTACGCCCTTATCTACCCGCCGCCCCCGTGATGGCAACGAGCCGCGCATGCGGATCCTGACACGCTACATCCTGCGCGCCCACCTGGGGCCGTTCGTCTTCGCGCTGAGCGTCCTGACCGGCCTGCTCTTCGTGAACACGATCGCGCGCCGGTTCCCCGACCTGGCCGGGAAGGGGCTGCCGCCGGGCGTGGTCCTGGAGGTGATGGCGCTCTCGCTGCCCCACATCGTGGCGCTCACCCTGCCCATGGCGGTGCTCGTCGCCGTGCTCTACGCCTACAGCCAGCTGGCCGCCGACAACGAGGTGACCGCGCTCAAGGCGAGCGGCGTCAACATGCTGCGCCTGATGGTGCCGCTGCTGGGCGTGGCCGCACTGCTGGCTGCCCTCATGCTCTGGTTCAACGACCGCGTCCTGCCGGAGACGAACCACGACCTCAAGGTCCTGATGGCCGACATCTCGGGCAAGACGCCCACGCTGCTGCTGAAGGAGCAGGTCGTCAACGAGGTGCGCACCCAGGATTACCGCACCCGCTACTTCATCCGGCCGGGCGAGATCCACCACGAGAGCGGGCGCATGAAGGACGTCGTGATCTACGACATGAGCGATCCGGGCGTCCGGCGCACGGTCTACGCGGACAGTGGCCGGATGGCTTTTAACCGGACCATGACGGATCTGTTCCTGACGCTCTACGACGGGCGCGTACTGGAGGTGCGCGAGCGGGAGCGGACCGGCCTCCAGCGCGTGTACTTCGACCGCCAGGTGCTCGCGATCCGCGACGTGGGCACCCAGCTGGTGAGGACGCGCGAGGACGAGTACCGCAGCGACCGCGAGATGTCGCTGGCCGTGCTGCAGGCGCACGTGGACTCGGCGCGGCGCGAGCTGGCGGGCGTGCGGCGCGACCTGCGGCGCGAGGCGGAGGCCGGGCTGGACCGGGTGCTGGAGGGTCCGGCCGGGAGCAGCGAGCTGGAGGCCGGCGGCCGGGCGAGCCGCGACTTCCGGCCGGCCGGGGCCGGCACCCCGGACCCCGTGATCGGCCCGGCCGCGAGCGAGGTGCGCGCGCTCGCGAACCGCGCCGAGCACCTGCGCAACCGCATCAACCAGTACCAGGTCGAATACCACAAGAAGTACGCGATCCCGTTCGCCTGCATCATCTTCGTGCTGATCGGCGCGCCGCTGGCCGTGCGCTTCCCGCGCGGCGGCGCCGGCATGGTCATCGCCATCTCGCTGACCATCTTCGGGATCTACTACATGTCGCTGATCGGGGGCGAGACGCTGGGCGACGATGGCAAGATCGCGCCGTTCATCGGGCCCTGGGCACCCAACATCCTGTTCGGCGCGCTCGCGCTCTGGGCGCTCACCCGCATCGGCCGCGAGACCGGCACCACCCGCGGCGGCGACTGGGACGACCTCTGGCGCACCGCGCTCGCCACCATCACGAAGCCGTTCCGGCGGCGCCGGCGCGCCGCGCCGCAACCGATCGAGGAGGGCGCGGACTGATGCGCATCCTGGATCGCTACGTGGCGCGCGAGTTCATCAAGCTGTTCCTGCTGTTCTCGATCTGCGCGCCCATCCTGTTCATCCTGGGCGACTGGACCGACAACCTGGACACCTACAGCGACCGCGGCCTCGGCAACGTGCGGGTCGGACTCGGCTACCTGTATCGCATGCCCGAGTTCATTAGCTGGTCGTTCCCGATCGCCGCGCTGATCGCGACCGTGTTCACGGTCAGCAACATGACGCGCCACTCGGAGATGGCCGCCGCCAAGGCGGGCGGCGTCAGCTTCTACTCGGCACTGCGCACTCTGCCGCTGCTGGGCGCCCTCCTCACCGTGGTCGGGCTCGGCCTGGTCGAGCTGGTCCCGATCGCGGAACGCGCCCGCAAGGAGGTCATGGGCGAGGCGCGCGGCAACGCCTACACGCGCACCGAGTTCGTCTACAACGGCGACCGCGGCGATGTCTACGCGATCCAGCGGCTCGATGCCGAGCTCGGCCGCATGAGCGGCGTGCTGCTGCAGCGGGAAGGCGATGGCCGGCAGCATCCCGACGTGCACGTGATGGCGGACGGCGGCCTGTACGATGACAGCACCGGGATCTGGCTGCTGAACGACGGCTACTACCGCGTGCTGCTCGCCGACAGCAGCGAGCGCGCCATCCGCTTCGGCGCCCTGCACACGCCCGGCTTCGACCCGACGCCGGAACAGCTCACGGCGCGGGCACGCGAGCCCGAGGAGATGGGGTTCTTCGAGCTGGGCCGCTTCATCGACGTGCTCGAGCGCTCCGGCGCGCGCCCGCTCAAGCTGATGGTGGAACGGCTGCAGAAGATCGCGATCCCCGCGGCCACGCTGATCATCATCCTGTTCGGCGCACCGCTCGCGAACTCGTCCGCCCGCGGCGGCCCGGCCTACGGTATCGGCATCTCGCTCGGCATCACCATCGTCTACCTGATGCTCTTCAAGGTGACCGAGGCCGCGGGCGCGACCGGGGCGCTGCCGGTGGTCTGGGCGGCCTGGCTGCCGAACGCCGTGTTCGCGGTCGCCGCAGTGCTGCTGATGGCGCGGATCAGAACCTAGGGCAGCGTCGAAAACGGAGGCACCGGGAGGGTAGCGCACGCTGGTAAACGGCAACGCAAATCCGCCTGCCACTCCCCCACCCGCCGCCACCCGAAGTTGCCCCACCCCCACGCCCACCCTCACCCCCACCCGCCGTTCTCATCCGTCCAGAAAAGCCTGCCGCAGCCCCGGCTCGAGCACGCCCGAGAACACCAGCTGCGCCGGCGCGACCAGCACGACCGTGTAATCCGGCCGTACCTCGACCCGGGCGACGCCGCCGGCCATGCGCACCTCGATCTCCCCGGGCGCGATGAAGCCGCGCTTCACCGCCGCCGCGCACACCGCGCTCGCGCTCGACCCGGACGCGAGCGTCTCGCCCGCGCCGCGCTCCCAGATCCAGACCTCGATGGCGTTCGCTCCGGCGACGCGCGCGAACTGCACGTTGGTGCCGGCCGTGAACTCCGGGTGCGTGCACAGCTGCGGTGCCCGCCGCACGAAGTCGTCGCGCTCGAGCCGATCGACGAACACGACGCAATGCGGGTTGGAGAGCGAGACCGTGTTGACGCGGGCCGTGCCGCCCTGCGGCAGGGCCAGCTCGTAATCGAGCGTCTCGCCGGCGGACGGCCGGAAGCCGACGTCCGCCCCGCGGAAGCTCGCGCGCCCGATCTCCACGCGGATACGCAGCGCGCCATGCGCCAGCTCCTGCTCGACGCGCATGCGCACGGTATCGCGGATCAGCCGCACCTGGAACCACTGGTCGAGCGCGACGCGCCCGGTGTCGTAGAGCCAGGCGCCGAAGATGCGCAGCCCGTTGCCGCTCTTCTCCGCCTCGGTGCCGTCGGGGTTGATGATGCGGAGCGCGATGTCGTGCGCCAGGTCGGCGAGCAGCACGCCGTCGGAGCCGACACCGCGGTGCCGGTCGCAGAGCAGGCGGGCGCGGCCGGGCGTGAGCGGCGCGGGCAGCGCCGCATTGTCCACCACCAGGTAGTCATTGCCGAGCCCGTGTCCCTTGCTGAACGCCACGTCGCCGCGGCCCTCACGGTCGTCCGTCATATCGCGCCTCGCGTGGAGGTGAAACCGTGTCAGGGCGCGCATCGTAGAGCGGGCCAGTGATACCCTGACCGAGGTCCCTGCGATGCGCTCCGTCGCTGCCGCCGCGCTGGTTGCCGGCGTCCTGTTCCATGCTGCCAATACCGCCGCCGCGCAGCAGCTCGCTTCCGCACAGTCGAAGCCGCCCGCGCGCGCCCCGGCTGCCCGCCGGGCGCTGCAGGCGGTGCGCGTGGTCGACCTGTCGCCGGCGATCGACGGCCGGCTCGACGAAGCGGTCTGGCAGCATGCCGACGTCGCGACCGACTTCATCGAGCACGAGCCCGCCTCGGGCGAGCCGTCCGACCAGCGCACCGAGGCGCGCGTCCTGTACGACGACGGCGCAATCTACGTGGGCATGCGCGCCTTCGACACGGCGCCCGACTCGATCGTGGGCCGGCTCGCGCGCCGCGACGAGAACCCGTACTCGGACTGGCTGCTGGTCGCGTTCGACTCCTACTTCGACCGGCGCACCGCGTTCATCTTCGGCGTGAACCCGGCCGGTGCCCGCATCGACAGCTTCATGTACGACGACGGCAACGAGAGCGACAGCTGGGATCCGGTCTGGGAGGTGCGGACCACGCGCGACTCGCTGGGCTGGTCCGCCGAGTTCCGTATTCCGCTCTCGCAGCTCCGCTTCAACGGCGCCGTCGCGGCCGCACGCACGTGGGGCGTCCAGTTCCACCGGAAGATCGCGCGCACGAACGAGCGTTCCTTCTGGGCGCCGATGCCGCGCGACGGCAACGGCGTGGTGTCCTACTTCGGCGAGCTGCACGGCCTGGCCGGACTGCGTCCGCCCCGGCACCTTGAGATTCAGCCTTACTCCGTGAGCAGCGTGACCACCAGTCCGCCCGGCGCCGCGCGCGACCCGTTCCACCAGGATTTCCGTTGGCGCAGCAGCATCGGCGCGGACTTCAAGTATGGCGTCACGTCGCACCTCACCCTGAGCGGCACCCTGAACCCCGACTTCGGCCAGGTCGAGTCCGACCCCTCGGTCGTGAACCTGACCGCGTACGAGACGTTCCTCCAGGAGAAGCGTCCGTTCTTCGTGGAGGGCGCCGACATCTTCAACTTCGGGCTCGGGATCGGCGATGGCGATCTCGGCAACGAGTCGCTGTTCTACTCCCGCCGGATCGGCCGGGCGCCGCAGGGCGGCACGCCCGGCGCAGCCGAGTTCGAGAAGGTACCGACCGCGACCACGATCGTGGGTGCGGCCAAGCTCTCCGGCAAGACCGCGCGCGGCTGGTCGCTGGGCATGCTCGAGGCCGTAACCGCGGGCGAGCGCGCCGAGTACGTCACCGACACGGGCGCGCGCGGCGACGTGGCGGTCGAGCCGTGGACGAACTACGCCATGGCGCGCGTCGCGCGCGACTTCGACGAGGGGCGCACCGCGTTCGGCGTGATCGCGACCGCCACCAACCGCCGGCTCGATGACGAGCTGAGCTTCCTGCACAGCGCTGCCTATACCGGCGGGTTGAACGCACGCCACCGCTGGCAGGGAGGCGACTTCGAGGTGAGCGGCTGGCTGGCGGGCAGTCACGTGCGCGGCGACACCGCGGCGATCGCGCGTACGCAGCGCTCGCCGGCGCGCTACTACCAGCGCCCGGACGCGGCGCACACCACGTACGACGCGACCCGCACCTCGCTCGAGGGCTGGGCGGGCGGTGCCCAGCTCGGCAAGCTGGGCGGCGGCCGCTGGCGCTGGATCATGGCGCTGAACGCGAAGTCCCCGGGCTTCGAGGCGAACGACATGGGCTTCCAGAGCAATGCCGACCGCGCGCTCCAGGTGGCCTGGATCGGCTACCAGCACAACGAGCCGGGGCGTC
>DATHVV010000233.1:0-7414 GCA_035461105.1 Longimicrobiales bacterium
GGCACGTCGGCCAGATGGGCCGCCCGGTCGGTGCCCGGGCGTCCCGCCGGGTGGAGCGGGAACCCGAAGAACACCAGTCCGCGCGCCGCCAGGCCCGGCGGCGCAGCGGCCGCCCGCGAGCTCATGCGCCCGCCCATCGACTTGCCCCCGGCGAACACCGGGAGATCACCGGCCTCGCGCAGCGCACAGGCCACCGCATCGCGCACGCACTGCTCGAGCACCGCCGGCGGGTCGATGCGCCGGCGCCCGCCCGCCATGTAGGGGAACGGGTAGCGGAGCGTCGCGATGCCGCGCTCGCCGAGTCCGTCCGCGAGCGCGTCCATGAACGCGTGCCGCATGCCCGCGCCGGCGCCATGGGCCAGCACCAGGAGCGCGTGCGCGTCCGGCGGGCGCACGAGCAGTGCCGGGAGCGTGACATCGCCGGAAGCGAAGTTGAGCTCGATCGGGGTCATGCCTCACCTCATGCGGGCAGCAGTTGCTGCAGCGCGTGCAGCGCCGGGAGCAGCTCCGGCCGGTCGTCGAGCACGGACGCGAGCGGGTCCCCGCTCCGGGCCATCCGCTTCGGCACCGTGCGGATCGTGTGCCGGCGCAGGTTCAGCCTGGCGTTCACATCGCGCCAGGCGAGCGGGATGGAAACGGGCGCGCCCGGGAGCGGCCGCACGCTGAACGGCGCGACCAGCAGCTTGCCATGCCCGTTCTGCAGGTAATCGACGTACACCCGGCCCTGCCGCTGCGCGACCACGCGCGTGATCGTCGCGATCGCCGGAAGCCGCTGCACGACCACCCGGGCGATCAGCTCCCCGATCAGCCGCGCCTGCTCGTGCGTGCACTGTCCGCCGAGCGGCAGCAGCACGTGCAGCCCGGTCGAGCCGCTCGTCTTCGGGTAACACGGCAGCCCGATCTCCGCGCACAGATCGCGCACCGCGAGCGCGACCGTGACCACGTCGCGGAACGGAGCGTCCTTGGGATCGAGATCCAGGCTGCACCAGTCGGGACGCTCGAGCGAGCCCGCGCGGCTCGCCCAGATGTGCAGCGGGATCGTGCCCGAGTTCGCGAGGTAGAGCAGCGATGCCTCGTCGTCCGCGATGAAGTACGCCAGCTCGCGCTCCGATCCCTCGCTCCAGATCACCGCCCGGCGCAGCCAGTCCGGCGCAAACCCCGGCGCGTCCTTCTGGTAGAACGACTTCCCGTGTATGCCGTCCGGGTAGCGCGTGAGCACCACCGGTCGGTCGCGCAGATAGCGCAGCAGCCAGGGCGCGACCGCCCGGTAGTACTCGACCAGGTCGCCCTTCGTGTAGCCGTCCTCCGGCCAGAAGAGCTTGTCGAGGTTCGTGAACCGAACCAGCGGAGAGCCAGCAGAAGAATCCCCCGCCCGCCGTTCCCCCGCCCGGCGTTCCCCCGCCCGCCGTTCCCCCGCCGTTCCCCCACCCCCACGCCCACCCGCACCCTCACCCGCCGTTCCCGCAGTCTCGAGATCGTCCGCCCCCGCAACCGCGTCACCCTCCGCCGCCGCATCACCCACCGGGTCCGGGCCCGCCGGCTCATCATCGTCCACACACTCGAGCGGGTCCTTGTCATCACGCACGCGCAGGAAGACCGGATGTCGCAGCGAGCCGGCGTCGGTGCGCTCGAGGTAGCGCACTTCGACCACGAGCCGCGGCTCGACCCAGAGATCGTCGCGGGTACGGGGCGCACCGGTGCAGGCAGGCTCGGGGATGACGTGCGCCTCGAGCCGCGCGTGCAGCTCGTCGAGCACCGGCTGCGTGAGGCCGGTGCCGACGGAACCCGCGTAGCCGAGCACACCATCGCGGAACGAGGCCACGTGCAGCGAGCCGAACCCGTCGCGAGCGCCGCTCGAGCGCTTGAGGCCGACGATGACGAAGTCGCCGGTGCGGTGGGCACGCACCTTCGCCCAGTCGCTCGAGCGGCCGCTGCGGTAGGGCGCGTCGGCACGCTTGCCGATGATCCCCTCGAGCTGCATCTCCTCGGCCAGGGCATAGACGCGCGTACCGTGCTCGGCGACGTGATCGGAGAAGCGCAGCACGCCCGTGGACGGCAGCACCGCGCGCAGCAGCGCCTTGCGCTCCAGCAGCGGCAGCGGCCGCACGTCGAACGCGTCGAAGCCCGGCAGGTCGAATGCGTAATACGTCGCCGGCAGCTCCTGGGCGAGCCGCTCCGCGTCCGGCGCGCGTCGCACCTGGGCCCGCTTCTGGAGCCGGCCGAAGCTGGGCAGACCGGTCTCGTCCGTCACCACCACCTCGCCGTCCAGCACGAAGCGCTCGAACGGCAGCGCCGCGATGACACGCGCGACGTCCGGGAAGCGCTCGGTGAGGTCGTGTCCGTTGCGCGAGCGGAGCCGCACGTCCGCGCCGTCGCGCTCCGCCAGGATGCGGTAACCGTCGTACTTGAACTCGAACACCCAGCCCGGGTCGTCGAACGCCCTGGCACGCGTGCTCGCGAGCATCAGCGTCACGTCGCGGGCACGCACGCGGCGCTCGGGCGCGCCGAGCGCACGCAGGCGGGCGACGAGCTCGGCGCCGCGCGTAACGCCGTCCCGGAGCTCGTCGAGCGTGCGCCCGCTCAGCACCGAGTCATGCGTGAAGTCGTCGCGACCGGAACCCTCGAGCGCATCGCGCTCCTTGATCAGCAGCCACTCACTCTCGGCCTTCCTGATCTTCACGAGCGTCCACCGGCCCCGCAGCCGGTGCCCGCGCAGCTCGAACAGCAGCTTGCCCTTCTCCAGCCCGGCGCGCGGCTCCTCGAGCGGCAGCCACGTGCCGGTATCCCAGACGATCACCGCCCCGGCGCCGTAGTTCCCCTTCGGAATCACCCCCTCGAAGTGCGCGTACTCCAGCGGGTGATCCTCGACCAGCACGGCAAGCTGCTTGTTGCGCTGGTCGTACGAGGGACCCTTCGGCACCGCCCAGGACTTGAGCACACCGTCCAGCTCCAGCCGGAAATCGAAGTGCAGACGCCGCGCCGCGTGCTGCTGCACGACGAACTGCAGGCGACGTCCCCCCGCGGCTGACGGCCGCACGCCGCGACGCGCCGCGTCCGCCGACCCCGCGCCTGACGGCGCTCCTCGGCTCACTGGCTCCGGCGTGCGGTCGGCCGAGCGCTTGTCTCGATACGTCGCGAGTGGGTCTCGGGCGGCGGCCCCGCCGGACGCGGCGGCCTCGCTGGACGCGGCGGCCTCGCTGGACGCGGCGGCCTCGCTGGACGCGGCGGCCTCCCTGGGTTTGCGTGCTCGGCTGGGGCGGTTCGGCATGCGTGATGAGGAGGTGATGGGTCCGGTTCAGACATGGCCCGGCCCCGGACAGCGCCCAAGGTACAGCGCAGGCAGGCGGGGGAGCCATGCCGTTTCCACAAATGCGCATCCGGATGCGCATTTCACGGGAGGGGGATGCCAGTGGCGGTGGACGAGGAAGCCCCTGGTCTGGGGGCGGCGCGGCAGAGTGCCGGGCTCCATTTGCGGCGGGAATCGCCGCCGTACAACGAAGCGCGACTCGGCTACTGGCTGGAGCGCGCCTGCCACGACTACCGGGTGTTGATGGACGAGGTGCTCGACGAGCTCGGGCTCGCACCCGGCCAGGAATCGCTGCTCACCGAGATCGAGCGGGCGGAGCCGGCCTGGTCCCAGGAGCGGTTCGCCCGCCGCCTCGGTGTGCGCCGCCAGACCGTGACGCGCTCGATCGGACGGCTTGAGCATGCCGGCATGGTGGAGCGACGGGCCTTGCGGGACCGCCGACAGCGTCGCATTGCGCTGACGCCGCACGGCCGCATCGTGGTCAACATCATGGCCGCCGCGCTCAGGAACGCCGAAGCGGACCTGGCGGACACGCTCGGTCAGGAAAGTGTCGCGGCCCTGACCAGCGCGCTGCGCGAGTTCAGCGAGGCGGCCGGCGGGGTGCTGGCGGCGCGCCGCGCGCCGTCGCCCCCGCTCGATGCGCCGGTCCGGCTGCGGGACTACTCGCCGGTCATGATGAACAGCGGCGCTCCGTTGAACGACTCGTAGATCGGGCGCAGCCGCTCAATGTTGTAGTACTTGCTGACGTTGACGAGCTTCTTCTCGCTGGTCACGAGGTCGATGGGCACGCTGTCGTAGCGGCCGTCGTGGATGCTGACCAGGCGGCCGAACTTCTTCGCCAGCACGAGGTCGAGCGCCAGGTTGCCGAACGCCATCGGCACGATCGAGTCGAGTGCGTCGGGATCACCCGAGCGAACCAGGTAGCCGAGCCGCTGGTTGACGACGTTGATGCGCTTGCCCTGGTTGTAATCGGTCGAGAGCTCCTTGAGCATGGCGGCGACCTTGTCGCCGATGCCGCCCAGCTTGCGGTGGCCGTACTGGTCCTTTTCCGCGCTCTCGAACGACATGTCCTGCTCGTGCAGCATGCGCGCGCCCTCGCTCACCAGCGCCACCGAGTAGCGGCTCGGGTGCCGGTTGCGGTCCGCGGTCAGCAGCGCGGTGAGCCGCTCCATCTCGAAGGGATGCTCCGGGATCAGACAGCGGTCGGCCGCCCCGGCCATGGCGGGCAGCAGCGCCGTAAACCCGGCATAACGGCCAAACACCTCGATCACCAGGAAGCGCTCGTGCGAGCCGGCCGAGGTGCGCAGTCGGTGCGTCAGCTCGATGGTGCGCGTGACGCACGTGCTGAAGCCGATGCAGTAGTCCGTGCCGGGCACGTCGTTGTCCATCGTCTTGGGGATGGCCACGACGTTCATGCCCTCGGCGTTGAGCCGCTGCGCGTAGCTGAGCGTGTCGTCGCCCCCGATCGGGATCAGGCAGTCGATACCCAGATACTCGATGTTCTCGAGCACCGACGGCGTGACGTCGTTCAGCTCATCGTGGTATCGCCCGCGCAGGTGCGACGGCAGCACCGACCGGGGCAGATGGCTGGGCCGCGTCCGCGACGTGTGCAGGAACGTGCCGCCCGTGCGCGCCGCCCGGTTCACGATCGCTTCGCTCAGCTCCTGCACGTTCTCCGAGTTGTCCGTCCCCTGCTCCGGAACCACGTCCGTCAGACCCGCCCAGCCGCGCCGGATGCCGATCACCCGGTACCCCTCGCGCAGCGCGCGCACCGTGATCGCCCGGATCGCCGGGTTGAGTCCCGGCACGTCGCCGCCGCCCGTCAGAATGCCGATCGTTCCCTTGTATGACATACCGCTGCCGCTCTACCGATGAGTGTGGGGCCCGGCCGGATACGATGCCCGCCGGGCTGCCATACCCGGTCCCGCCTACAGCAGGCCGGGAGCGCGTACGGGTCCTGCAGTGTAATCGGTTACCGGGGGCGTCGGCGAGGCCAGCGCGGGCCGCGCAGGCGGCCGAGCCGCCGGCCGCGCCATCCTTGACCGGATAAAGCGCCCCCCGGTATATAGAATGCCCCGCGGGCGAGGGTGCCCGCCACCTGGTCGAGAGCGAACATGAGCGCACGAGCGATCGGTACGGCAACCGTTTCCTTCGGGCTGGTCTCGGTCCCCATCAAGCTGTACTCGGCGGGGGACACGACGGCGGCGCTGAGCTTCAACTGGATCCACCGGGAGTGTGGGTCACGGTTGAAGCAGCAGTACATCTGTGCGAAGGAAGGGGTGATCGTGGAGCGGGACGCGATGGTGAAGGGGTACGAGTTCACGCGCGACCAGTACGTGCTGTTCAGCCCCGAGGAGCTGAAGGCGCTGGAGGAGAAGGCGAACAACACGATCGAGATCGTGGAATTCGTGCCGGCGGATCGTGTCGACCGCGTGTTCGTGGACAAGCCGTACTTCCTGGGCCCGGACAAGGGCGGCGACCGGGCGTACCGGCTGCTGTCGCAGGCGATGCGCGCGACGGGGCTCTCGGCGCTGGGCCGGTATGCGGCCCGCGGCAAGCAGTATCTGGTGCTGCTCTCGCCGCACGAGGAAGGGATCATCATGGAGCAGCTGCGCTACACGCACGAGGTGCGCAGCTTCGGCGAGGTGCCGCTGGGCGAGGCGGAGGTGAAGCCGAAGGAGCTGGAGCTGGCGGTGCAGCTGATCCGGCAGATTGCCGCGGACGAGTTCAAGCCCGAGAATTACCGGGATGACGTGCGCGACCGCGTGCTGGAGCTGATCCAGCGCAAGGTCGAGGGCGAAGACATCACGCAGGCGCCGGCGGAGGCGCCCCAGGCGCAGATCATCGACCTGATGGAAGCGCTCAAGGCGAGCCTGGCGCGGAGTGGCGCGGCGGAACCGGAGGGCACGGGCGCGCGCAAGGCGGCGAAGCGGGCGTCGGCACCGGCGAAGAAGGCAGCGCCACGCAAGAAGGCGGCAGGCGGCACGAACTCGTAACTCGCGACGCGGCCGCGGTGGGGTCATGAAGGGATACACCACGCGGGACGTCGCCAGCCTCCTCGGTCTCACCGAAGCGCAGATTCGCGCGTACGCCCGGGTCGGCGTGCTCTCCCCCGGGCGCGACTCCCGGGGCGGCTTCCGATTCGATTTCCAGGACCTGGTGGTGCTGCGCACGGCGGCAGCACTCACGGCGGCACAGGTGCCGGTGCGGCGCATCGGCGCGGCGCTGGCGCAGCTGCGGGCCGAGCTGCCGCAGGGGCGCTCGCTCACGGAGCTGCGCATCCGCGCGGATGGCGAGACGGTGGTGGCGAGCGACGCCGGCCGCAGCTGGGACGCGCGCTCCGGTCAGCTGGTGATGGACTTCGACGTCTCCGAGCTGGCCGCGCAGGTGGCCCCGCTGGCGCAGCGGCTGGCCGCCGCGGCGCACGAGGAGGAGCGGAGTGCGCAGGAGTGGTTCGAGCTGGGCGTCGAGCTGGAGGCGGTCGCTCCCGAGGAGGCGCGTGCCGCGTACGAGTGCGTGCTCGAGCGGGAGCCGGGACACGCCGATGCGCACGTGAACATGGGTCGGCTGCTGCAGGAGACGGGGCATGCCGCGGACGCGGCGGCCCACTACCACCAGGCGCTGCTCGCAGGCGAGCATGCGGTGGCGGCGTTCAACCTGGGCATCGCGCTCGAGGACCTGCAGCGCACCGACGAGGCGCTCGCCGCCTACACGCGCGCGATCGCGGCGGACGCGCGCTTTGCGGAGCCGCACTGGAACCTGGCCCGGCTGCACGAGAAGCGCGGCGACCGCGCCGCGGCGCTGCGTCATTACCGCACGTATCGCGACCTGAGCGAAGGCCCCGGCCGCGCGGGCGGCTGAGATGCGCGCTCCCCTGGCGACGCCGCCCCGACCGGTTGGTGCGGTCCCCCGGCGCCGCGCCGGGTTGCGTGCCCGATTCCTCCTGCCCGCCCTGTTCCATGCCTGCCTGCCCGGCTGCGAGCGCGGCGCGGCACCGGAGACGCCGCGCATCGGCGGCACGGCGGTGATCGCGGGCTACGTCGAGCTCCGCACCATGAACCCGCTGTACACGCTGCCGGACGTGAACAAGGCGCTCGAGCGCTACGC
>DATHVV010000234.1:0-13184 GCA_035461105.1 Longimicrobiales bacterium
CGTCCCCACGGGCGACTGACATGATCGGGGCCGCGGTCCGGCGCCCGATCTCGATCGCGATGCTGTTCCTCGCGATCGCGCTGCTCGGCATCCCGGCGTTCCGCAACATCCCGATCGAGCTGCTGCCGGACGCGACCCTGCCGCGGCTGAGCGTCAGCGCGACGTGGCCGGGGACTTCGCCGGAGGTCACCGAGGCGTTCCTGACCGCGCCGCTCGAGTCGGTCATCCAGCAGATCCGGGGCGTCGAGAAGATCGAGTCGCAGTCGGCGGAAGGGCTGGCCCGCATCGACATCACGTTCGGCCGCGGCACCGACATGGACTTCGCGCGGCTGGAGCTCTCGGAGCGGCTCGCGTCGCTCGAGGACGAGCTGCCGATCGGAGCCACGGCGCCGCGCGTGTCGATGTACGTCCCCGACGAGTTCCGCGACCAGCAGCTGCCGGTGCTCAGCTACAGCGTGCACGGACCGTACGTGCTGGAGTGGCTGCGCGAGCGTGTCGAGGAGGAAGTCGCTGCGGAGCTGATCCAGCTCGAGGGCGTCGGCGTGGTCGTGGTCAGCGGCGGCCGGGCGCGGGTTCTCCAGATCGAGCTGGACGAGCGGCGCATCCAGTCGCTCGGGTTGCAGCTGGCCGACGTCGCCGCCCGCGTGGCCAGCCTGGAGATCGTGCGGGAAGCGGGCCTGGTGGACACCCCTGCGGGCATCCAGCGCACGCTCACGATCCGGCACCGTCCGGAATCGGCCGCCGAGGTCGCGGCGCACCCGCTGCTCGTGGACCGGGGCCGGGTCGTGAAGCTCGCCGATGTCGCCCGCGTCTACGCGACCTACGACGAGGCCACCGAGTACCACCGCATCGACGGCCAGCCCGCCGTCTCCTTCTCCGTGTTCAAGGCGCCCGGCGCGAACACGGTCGCCATGGCGGATGCGGTGAAGGCCCGGCTCGCGGAGCTCGCGCCCGCGCTCGGCACCGGCATGGCCGTGCAGCTGGAGCTGGACCAGAGCGAGGAGATCCGCCGGCAGCTCTCCGATCTGCGCAGCCGCGCCGCGATCTCCGCCATCATCGTGCTGGTCGTGCTGCTGCTCTTCCTCGGGTCGCTGCGCGCCTCGATCATCGTGTTCGCGACCGTGGCCTTCGCGGTGCTGATCACGCTGAACGTGAGCTACTTCGCGGGCCTGAGCCTGAACGTGCTGACCCTGATGGGCCTGGCCATGGGCTTCGGCCTGGTCGTCGACAACGCCATCGTGGTCCTCGAGAACATCTATCGCCGCCGCCGCGGCGGGGAGAGCGCGGCGCACGCGGCCGAGCGCGGCACCCGCGAGGTCGTGCTCCCGATCCTGGCCGCTACGGGCACGACCGTGGTGGTGCTGGTGCCGTTCGTCTACCTGCAGGGCGAGCTGCGCATCTACTACGTGCCGCTCGCCCTGGTCGTGGGCATCGCGCTCCTGGCCAGCATGTTCGTCGCGTTCACGTTCATTCCCTCGCTCGCCGGACGCCTGCTCGCCCGCCTGCCGGCCACCGCCACGGCGCCCGCCGCGCTGCCGGACCTGGCGGCAGCGGCCCGGGCAGATGCGGCACCGGCAGCCGCCACCCTGCCGCTGGTCGCGCGGGCGTATCGGGGCCTGGTCCGGGCGACGCTGCGCCGACCCTGGCTCGCCCTCGCCAGCGCGCTGCTGCTGCTCGGCGGTTCCGGGCTGCTGTTCCAGAAGTACGTGAGCCGGGGAATGCTCTGGGGCGGGTGGGGCGGCCAGTCCACCTACATCTCGATCAACATCCGGCAGCCGCGCGGCGAGGAGCTGGCCCGCACCGATGAGCTCGCCCGCTACTTCGAGGCGCGGCTGCGCGAGCTGCCGGAGGTCGAGCAGTTCGTGACTCGGGTCCGGGCCACGAACGCCGACATCCGCGTCACGTTCCCGGACTCGCTCGAGAACACGGACGTACCCGTGGCGATCAAGGACCTGCTCTACCAGTACTCCCTCGGCTACGGCGGCGCCGAGGTGCGCGTCTACGGCTATGGCCCGTCCTTCTATGGCGGCTCCGGCAGCGCGCCCAATTACTCGATCCGGATTCTGGGCTACAACTACGAGACCGCGCGCTTCATCGCCGAGGACCTGGGCCGGCGGCTCCAGCGGTACTCGCGCATCCGTGAGGTGGACACCAACTCGGGCGGCGGCTTCTTCGACCGCGACCGCGCGACCGAGCTGGTGCTGGAGCTCGACCGGGGCCGTCTCAGCATGCACGACCTGAGCGCCGAGGACGTGGTCCGGCAGGTATCGGCCGCGGCGCGCGGCCGGGCGAGCGCGGCCCGGGTCAACGTGGGCGGCGAGGAGCTGCAGCTGTCCGTCAAGCTGGCCGGCTTCCGGTACATGGACGCGCAGCAGCTCATGGAGCTGCTGCTGCCCGCCGGCAGCGGCACGGCGGTCCGCCTCGGCGACGTCGCCACGCTGCGCGAGCGGCAGGTGCAGGCCAGCATCGTGCGCGAGAACCAGCAGTACCGGCGGGTCGTGAGCTACGAGTTCCGCGGCCCCGCGAAGCTCGGCGACCGGGTGCGCGAGAGCGTGATCGCCGCCACCGCACTGCCGCCCGGCTACCGCATCGAGGAGCAGCAGGCGTGGAGCTGGCAGCCGGAGCAGAAGACGCAGATCTACCTGCTCATGGCGATCGCGGTGCTGCTCGTCTACATGCTGACCGCGGCCCTCTTCGAGTCGCTGCGCCAGCCGCTCTGCGTGCTGCTCACCGTGCCCATGGCTCTGATCGGCGTCTTCCTCCTGTTCTTCTACACCGGCGCCAGCTTCACCCGGGAAGCGTACGTCGGAGTGATCATGATGAGCGGCATCGTGGTCAACAACTCGATCCTGCTGGTCGATCACATCAACCAGCTCCGCCGCCGCGCCGGACTGCCGCTGCGGGATGCGCTCGAGCGCGGCGCGCTGGAACGAGTCCGGCCGATCCTGATGACCAGCATGACCACGATCCTCGGGCTGCTGCCGCTCGTGCTGTTCAGCGAGAGCGCGGACGCCAGCATCTGGAACGCGCTCGCCTACGCGCTGATCGGCGGGCTGTCCAGCTCCACGGTGCTGGTGCTCACCGTGACGCCCGCGCTCTACCTGCTCTTCGAGCGGGGGCTGGAGCGTCGGTCAGCGGTCCGGATCCCGGAACCGCGCGCGCTCACCGCCGCGACCTGATGGCCGTGCCGGAGGCCGCCGCGGCGAAACGCGGACCCGCAGCGAAGAGCGGCCGCCGCGCGTCACGCGGGACGCGCCCGGGAAAGCGGCTCGCCGCGGAGCAACGCGGGACGCGGCAATGAAAGAGGGCCGCCGGTGCACACCGGCGGCCCTTCCTCCGTGCCAGTCCGCGGCCGGATCAGCCGGCGCGCGGGCGTCCCTGCATCCGGCGAACCAGCGCCACGTGATGCGCGTAGCCGTTGCGCCTGGGAATACCGTAGCTGCTCGGCAGCGCCAGCTCGGAGGCGGACGAATCCATCACGATCAGCGCGCCGGTACCCCCGCAGTCGGGGCAGGCCTGCGCCTCCAGGATGCTGTCCCTGGTTCCCTCAGCAGCCTGATTGCGCACCGCGCGCGTCCAGGGCGTCTCCCAGCGGAATCCACCCGTGATGTAGCCACAACCTTCACAGCGATCGCATCGATATATCTTCATGGTCGGTCCCATTCTCTTTTGACGGGTCCTTCAGCGGCCCCGTTCCTGCCCTTTCGATACGGCTACGGAGGAAAGGGTTGCCTCCGGTCAGCACCGTACGGCACCGGCTCCGCGCCGGTTTCGAAGCGAGCGCCGGCGCGGTCACCGCTTCTTCGCCAGGATGGTACCCCGGCAGTTCCGGGCGCCGCAGAAGCAGGGATAGCGCCGCTTTTCCGCCGGCGTGTGCGGCACGTCCAGGATGAAGTGGTAATCGTAGACCAGCTCCTCGCCCTTACGGATGTCGCGCAGCGCGTAGATGAAGATGCGCTCATCCTCCTCGATCGCTTCGCAGTTCGGGTCGCACGAGTGGTTCAGGAAGCGGGTCGAGTTGCCGCCCACGGCGGCGTCCAGGATGCTGCCGTCGTCGAGCGAGAACAGGAAGGTATGATGCGGCCCGTCATCATCTTCCGGGTAGCGCCGGTCCGCCTCGTCCTCGTCGATGCGCTCGCCCACGTACTCGCCGATCCGCTCGCCCTTGCGGATGCGGCGCAGGGCGAACCCGCCCTTGCCGTGGAGCGGTGAGCGACGCACGGACCAGGCGCGCCCGCGCGGCTTCTTTGCTGCTGCCATTTCCTCACTGAGAATCGGGTTCACGCGGCCGCACCGGCGGCATCGAACGGCGCGAAAGATAGTGGCCCGGGTGGCGAGCGCCACCACCATCGCCTGCCCCCGCCGCACGACCAGGTTCAACCAACCCCCGCAGAAGCATCGGGAGCGATCCGTCGATGTGGCGTTCAGCGCAGGTCGAGCACGGCCGAGCCCTGGAACCGGCCGGCTCGCAGATCGTCGAGCGCGCGCTGTACCTCCGCGAGCGGGTACGTCGTCACCTGCAGCCGCAACGGCAGGGTCGCGGCCAGGGCCAGGAACTCGCGGGCATCCGCGCGCGTGAGGTTCGCGACCGAGCGGAGCGTGCGCTCGCCCCACAACAGGGCGTAGGGCAGCGCCGGGATGTCGCTCATGTGGATGCCGCCGCACACGACGCTGCCCCCTTTCCGCACCGCCCGCAGCGCCGCCGGCACCAGCTCCCCCGCCGGTGCGAAAATGAGCGCGGCATCGAGCGCGTCGTCCGGTACACTGTCGGCGCCGCCTGCCCAGGTCACGCCCAGGGTGCGGGCGAATGCCTGCGTGGTCGCGTCGCCCGGGCGGGTGAATGCGTACACGCGACGACCCTGCGCCAGCGCCACCTGCGCGATGATGTGGGCGGCGGCCCCGAAGCCGTATATCCCGATCCGCTCCGCGTCCCCCGCCAGCCGCAGCGTGCGGTAGCCGATCAGGCCCGCGCACAGCAGCGGCGCGGTCGTCACCGGGTCGAGCTCACCAACCGGGAAGCAGAATCGCGCATCGGCAACGACGTACTCCGCGAAGCCGCCGTCCCGGTCGTAGCCGGTGAACCGGGCCTCGTCGCACAGGTTCTCGCGCCCGGCGCGACAGTGATCGCACCGGCCGCAGGTAGCGCCCAGCCACGGGATGCCGGCGCGCACTCCGGGCGCGAGCCCCGTGACTTTGGGCCCCACCGCATCCACGCGGCCGACCACCTGGTGTCCCGGGATCAGCGGCAACCGATGCGGCGGCAGTTCGCCATCCAGGATGTGCAGGTCGGTGCGGCAGACTGCGCACGTCTCTACGCGCAGCCGCACTTCGCCGACCCCGGGCGCGGGCACGGGCAGTCGGGCGGCGTGGAGCCGGCCGGGCACTCGGTCCAGCACCATCGCATGCATGGGAGTGATCATGTTCGGCAAGGGTCCTCGTACAGTTCTTGCCTCGTTGCTCGGCTCACACTGAAACGGAGTGAGTATCGATGAAAAGAATCGCCTCGGTCGCGCTGTGCGTTCTGCTGCTCGTGGCCACGGACACCCGATCCGCCGCCGCACAGGCGGACGGAACCCTGGCAGCGTACCCGGAGGATACCCGGATCGAAGTAATGCCCGGTCCGCATGCCCTCGCGCCAGCCGCTGACGAGAGCGCTCTGGCCCAGCGGCTGCAGACGAGCCCGGAACTGCTCGTGGCGGCCGCCAACCCGCTCCGCGCTTCGCTCGACGCCGCCCCGGCGCCCGGATCCGTTGCTCCAGCGCTGGCGCTGCAACGGAGCCGCCGCAGCGGTTTGACTTTCCTGGTGGTGGGTGTCTCGCTCATCGCTGCCGGGCTGCTCATCGACGGCGATGCCGGAGCAGTCGTCAGCGTGGGCGGAGCGCTGGTCGGCGCTTATGGCGTTTACCTCCTGGTCCGCGACTGATTCCACCGGAGTCGACGCGGGCCGCCGGGCACCCGGAGCGGCCTCCCCCAGCCGCATCTGCCGCGGGGGATCGAGAAAAGGGCCCACCGCGGGAGCGGTGAGCCCTTTCGAAAGATAGCGGGAGGCGGGATCGAACCGCCGGCCTCGGCGATCATACCGTCGGCTGCGCCATGACGCCTCCAGTACTCGGGCGCGACGCGCGCTGTATCACTCCACGCGCGAGAGCGCCCGCTCGGCGAGCGCTTGCAGCTGGTCGTCAGGCATGCTCATCCCGTCGAGGAGCGGGAAGAGCACGACGCCCCGCTCCCCCCTCCGTGCGACCAGCAAGCGGAGGCGGAAGCGGCCCTCGCCACCGCTCAGCAGGATCGCCTCGTCGCCTAACCCGGGGAGGGGCTGGCGGGTAGGGTACATGTCAGCAGGCGTGGATTCCACGGTCTGGGTGAAGTCCTGGCGCGTCGCGAGTCGGCTGACCCCGAGGAACGGCTCCCCCTCCGCGTCCGCGAAGTTGCCGCAGTTCCCGCCGAGGCCCTGGGACGGGTCGTAGGCGACACGGGTGACAGCGGTCCCGGTGACGGCCTGGCTGTCCTCGGGGGCCAGGACTTCGCAGGACTCGGTGGCCGCGGCTGGCGCCGAGGCGGCTCCCTGCTCGCCTGTCTGGTCCGGCGAGCCGTCGCACCCTCCGGCCGCCGCCAGCGCGAGCACCAGCATCTTCATCGCACGCATGCGTCCTCCTGTCGGCTCGGTGATGGTCTTCCCCTCATGCAACGAGCTCGGCGCCGCTGCATTCGCCG
The DNA here is from genome assembly GCA_035461105.1 of Longimicrobiales bacterium. Taxonomy (GTDB): domain Bacteria; phylum Gemmatimonadota; class Gemmatimonadetes; order Longimicrobiales; family RSA9; genus VEPF01. Next base: position 6,715 of record DATHVV010000234.1, read on the forward strand.
GATCGAAGGCGCTCCAGAAGCCCTCGGCGACATTGCCTCCGGGGTGCCGGTCCGGTCATGGACGTCAAAGGGTAGCCGCTCTGCCAGCGCCTCACGAGTCCTGGGCCGGTGGCGTCCCTTGGAAGGCCAACGGCGGCCTACCCGATTCGCGGCGGGTGCGCCGGGTGAACCGCCGTTCGGCGTGCAGCTCGAGCCGGGCTCGTCGAGGTCGCTTGCATGGCGTCAGACCACGTCCTCCTGATTGTCACATCTTGACAATCAGTGGGAGCGGCGTTAGCCTGCGCCCATGGATCAACCGAGCACGGATGTCATCCAGGGCACGCTGGACCTGCTCATCCTCAAGACGCTGAGTCTGGAGCCGCTGCACGGCTTCGGCATAGCGCGGCGCATCGAGCAGATCACGCGCGGCGTGTTCCGCGTGAATCCGGGGTCGCTGTTCACGGCCCTCCAGCGGCTGGAGCGATCGGGACGGGTGAACGCGGAGTGGCGTCAGTCGGAGAACGCGCGGCGCGCGAAGTACTACGCGCTGACGCGTGCCGGCCGGAAGCAGCTCGAGTTCGAGGCGGACGAGTGGACGCGCAAAGCGACGGCGGTTGCCCGCCTGCTGAGCACGGAAGGGTGAACGCATGTCACTTTGGCGTCGGCTGAGGCAGGGTGTGTTCGTGCTCACACGTCGCGAGCAGGCGGATCGCGAGCTACTCGACGAGGTGGCGCACTTCTTCGATGAGCAGGTGAACGAACTGGTGGCGGGCGGCATGACGCCGGCGGAGGCGCGGCGCATCACGCGGCTGCGGCTCGGCGAGCCGGGCAGCGTGCGCGAGGATGTGCGCGCCGCCGCTTGGGAGATGGCCCCCGGCACGGTGCTGCAGGATCTGCGGCTCGCTGTGCGGCGGCTGCGGAGGAATCCGGGCTTCACGGTCGTCACGGTGCTCACGCTGGCGCTGGGAATCGGTGCGAGCACGACGGTGTTCAGCGCGGCACGCCCCGTACTGTTCGAGCCGCTGCCATATCCTGACGCGGACCGCGTCGTGACGATCCAGGACCGGACAGCGGACGGCATTGGTTATGACGTGACGTTCGGTACGTACCGCGAGTTCGGCGTCCGGAGCCGTTCCTTCGAAACTCTTGCGGTCATGCGGCCCTGGCAGCCGGTGCTGACGGGACGTGCGGAACCGGAGCGGCTGGATGCGCAGCGGGTCAGCGCGGCGTTCCTGCGCACGCTGGGTGTGGCACCGGTGGCGGGCCGCGACTTCGCGGAGTCGGACGATCGACCCGGTGCGGCGAACGTCGTCGTACTGAGTCATGGGCTTTGGCAGCGTCGCTTCAATGGCGAGCACGACGTGGTCGGTCGACCCATCGTGCTGGATGATCGGCCGCACACGGTGATCGGCATCATGCCGGCCACATTCGAGAACGTGCTCTCGCCTTCGGCCGAGCTGTGGGTGCCGTTGAAGTACGATCCCTCGCTGCCCCCCGATGGCCGGGAGTGGGGACACCACCTGCGGATGACCGGGCGGCTTCGCGGCGGTGTGGCCGTTGCCGACGCAAAGCGAGAGCTCGACCGCATCGCCGCGACGCCGGTCAGCGATATCGCGCGCGTGCCGTGGGCTGCACTCGAGCACGGACTGCTCGTCAACCCGCTCCGGGACGACGTTGCGGGGCCCGTGCGGCCGGCGCTCCTTGCCATCATCGGCGCCGTCGCGTTGCTGCTCGTCATCGCCTGTGTCAACGTTACGAGTCTGCTGCTCGCGCACGGAGCCCGCCGGCGCGGCGAGATGGCGGTGCGCGCCGCACTCGGCGCCGGGCGCGGCCGGCTGGTTGCGCAGCTGTTCGTGGAAGGCGTCCTGCTCGCGTGCATCGGTGCGGCCGCGGGCATTGCCGTCGCACGCCTCGGGCTTGCAGGCCTGATCGCCCTCAGCCCGCCCGATCTGCCGCGTCTGAACGCGATCCGGCTCGACGGTCCGGTGTTCTTCTTCGCCGTCGGAGTCACGACCGCGATCGGTGTCATTGTCGGCACCTTCGTGGCGCTATACCAGACGCGCCGCGGCGTGCGCGGCGCCGCGGTGCAACACTCGACGCGCCTGACAGGAGCAGGCACGCGGGCACGCCGGGCGCTCGTCGTCGTGGAAATCTCGCTCGCGGTCATCCTCCTCGTCGCTGGCGGCCTGCTGGTGCGCAGCATGGAGCGCCTGCTCGATGTCGACCCCGGATACGAGCCCGACCGGGTCGTGACGATGCGCGTCCAGGTTTCCCCAGCCCGCTACGCGACTGATGATGCCGTGCGACAGTACTTCGAGCGCTCTCTCGAAGCCGTGCGCGCCGTGCCCGGCGTCGCTTCCGCCGGCTACACCAGCCTGCTCCCGCTCACCGGCGACTACTTCAAGTTCGGTGTGTTCGCGGAGTCTGCGCCTGACGTTGGCGCGGATGAGGATGGCAGCGCATTCCGCTACGCCGTGACTCCGGGATACCTCGAGACGATGCGTATTCCGCTGCGCAGCGGGCGGCTCCTGAGCGAGCACGATGCGAGGACGGCCACGGCGAGTGTGCTCATCAACGAGTCCTTTGCGCGCCGCCGGTTCCCGGACGCCCACGCGGTCGGACAGCGAATCCGCCTCGGCGGCGCCGGCCAACCATGGTCGACCGTCGTGGGAGTCGTGGCGGATGTGAAGCAGCTGTCGCTTGCGGAAGGCGAACAGAACGCGGTTTATCTTGCCGCCGCGCAGACGCCATTCGCGGACCGCGTGCTCTGGCTCGTGGCGCGCACGCGCGGCGACCCGGCTGTCCTGGCACCGACGATCCGGGAGACCATCTGGTCCGTCGATGCCGATCAGTCCGTCTCCGACATCGCCACTATGCGCAGCCTCATCGTGCGCTCTGCGGCTGCGCGCCGATTCACGCTCATCATCATGCAGACGTTCGCGTTGTCGGCGCTCCTGCTCGCAGCCGTCGGCCTCTACGGTGTCCTCGCCGGAAGCGTAGCCGAGCGCGTGCGCGAGATCGGCGTGCGCTCTGCGCTCGGAGCGACGCGTATCGATATCGGCGCGCTCATCTTCCGACAGGCATTTGCGCTCGCCGGCCTTGGACTCATCATCGGAATCGCCGGCGCGCTCGTCTCCACGCGCCTGGCCGAGTCGCTGCTGTTCGGCGTATCCAGACTGGACGCTGTGACCTATGCGGGCGTGCCGCTGCTACTCCTCGCCGTCTGCGCCTGCGCGACATTGATCCCAGCCTGGCGTGCGGCTCGCATCGACCCGGCCGTCACACTGAGGAGCGACTAGGACGCGCACCGCAAACCGTTCGCGGCGATATGCTGGCAGCCTGCACCGCGACCCTCACATATTCGAGAGTGATGGCTCCACGGGACTCAAGCGCGTCCGGAACTCACATATGAACCAGCGGCTGCTGGCATGCGCGATCGCACTCACTGCGGCGGCATGCTCCAAGTTCAACGGGCCTCGATGCGCCTCCTGCCGCGCAGACGCTCGCAGAATTCGAGTCGCAGCTTGACCGCCTCCGCACGCAACTCGCGATTCCGGGCATGACTGCGATCGTCATGGTGCACGACACGGTGGTGTGGGAAGGCTCGCTCGACGTGGCGGACATCCCGTCACAAGGGCCCGTGACGCCAGCGGCGCAGTTCCATCTCGCGTCGCTCACCAAGACCTTCGCGTCCCCCATTTGTGATGCAGCTCGTCGAGCAGGGGCTGGTAACCTCGACGATCCGATCAGCAACGATGGACTCAGCCTGCCGGGACCCGGCGTCATTCGCGTGCGCCACCTCTTGTCGCATGCGTCCGAAGGCGTTCCGGGCGATCAGTTTCGGCATATCGGAGATTGCGTCGCGCTGCTCGCCCAGGTGATTCAGCGGACGACGGGCGAGTCGTTTGCGACGCGCGTGATGGATGGCATTGTCACACCGCTCGCTCTCCACCAGACGGCCCCGAATCCGCTCAACGCCGTAGCATTTGCAGCATCAGGCCCGCGACGCCGCGACGTACATCGCTGGGATGGCGACAGGGTACGGCCGGCGGAAACTACGCCAGGCACCGCTTGGTGCTGGCGAGCCTCGCCGTCGCTACATATTCACTCCTGCGAGCAGAAGCCGATGCGCCGGGGGTCCTGTTGGGCCGCATCTGGCGCTACGAGCACGTCGACGAGATGGTGCAGGTGTTCCTCGAGGATCTGACGATAGCCATCCTGTTCGTCCGCCTGGCCGCTGCTCTCGGGAGCGGGTGGGCGACCGTGATCGTGGCCGTTCTGTTCGCCGCCGGCCACATTCCCACGATGGTGTCGCAGGGCGCGACGTGGCTCGAGCTGGGCGGCCTATTGGGAGACGTGGGGCTCGGTGTCGCGGTAATACTCGTTCTGCAACGATCACGTGACGTAGTCTGGTTCTGGTGCATCCACTTCTGCCTCGACATGACTCAATTCGCGAGAGTCAGTGGTGTCGGCTGACCCAGCCGCAGCGACGGCTACCGAACGGTCCGGTGAATCGGGCCTGTTTGACTTGCATGAGCGAAGGGATCATCGATGAAACCGAAGAGCCTGTATCTCGTGCTCTGCGTTGCGGGCACCCTCCTGCCCTATTCGCAGTTCGTCCCATTCCTCCAGGAACATGGCCTCGATCTGCGCTTGTTCTTCGAGCAGCTCTTCTCCAATCGGGTTGGCGGCTTTTTCGGCCTTGACGTGATCGTGTCGGCGGTGGTGCTGTGGGCGTTTGTGGTCATTGAAGGCCGGCGCGCTGGCATGAAGCACCTCTGGCCTCCCATTGCTGCCAGTCTGGCGGTCGGAGTGTCTTTGGGGTTGCCGCTGTTTCTCTACATGCGCGAGCAACGGCTGGAGCGTTCAGCCGGAACCAGTTCGCGTTCCGGAGTGAGCATCACTGCCGTCTAGGAGCAGCGTGAAGCTCGAGCAGGCTCATGCACGCGACACAGTGTGCGTGCCCATCGCGCCGATCATGACCACGGATTATGATCGCGCCGGCCAGCGCAGTTCGCCGCGTGAGAAGCAGCTCGCAGCAGCGGTCCGCCCCGCCGATGAACACCCGGAACCACACCGGAGAATGGCAGACGCGAAGGCCCGGCCCAGCGGCCTGGTGTCCGAGAACCCGACGGACCCGTGCCCTATTCGCAGCGGATCGCCTCTGTCGGACTCACGCGCGACGCGCGCACGGTCGGAACCTGTGCGGCCCCGAGCGTGACGCCGAGCCGGCCGCCCGCTCCGACCCGTCACACGAACGTTCCCGATTCCGGACACCACTGTATCGCTGCCGAGCACTCCCGACCTTGAGCGATCCGGTCGAGAACGGGGCAAACGCAACTGATGAACGGCTTTGCGCATCTGGCAGCCAGCTTGCTCTGATCATCAGTGCCCGAGCCGGACATTCAGGAGATGCGAGATGACGATTCTGCACGATGTGCGGTTCGCGATCAGAAGCCTGCGGCGCACGCCCCTCTTTACCGCGGCGGCCGTCGTATCGCTGACGCTCGGCATCGCGACGTGTACCATCGTGTTCAGTCTCGTAAATTTACCGATGCTGCGGCCCCCTCCGTTCGAGGGCCCGGATCGGCTCGCGGTGCTCAACATCATTCAGGAGACGCCGGCGGAAGGCGAGCAGCGTCTACGCTGGTCGTGGCGGCCGTTCCAGCTGCTCCAAGGCGGAGTGGGTTCGTTCCAAAGCATTGCGTCGACATCGAACAATGTGCTGACGATCACGGGAGTCGATGATCCCCAGCCGCTGCCGGGGGAGCTGGTCTCGTCCGAGTACCTGAACGTGATGCGGGCGCCGCTCGTGCTGGGGCGCGGCTTCGACGCTGGCGTAGATGCGCCCGGTGCGGCGTCCGCGGTGGTGATTCCGGGGCACGAGGTCTGGCAGCGGCGCTTCGGCGGCTCACGGGATGTCCTGGGACGAGTCATCCACCTGAATCGAGTCGCGGTCACAGTGCTAGGAGTGGCCGGCTCCGGTTTCGGGGGCGTGTCCGGGCTCGCTCACGCGTGGATCCCGGCGACGCTGGCGCCGGGCGTGAGCTACGCGGATTACCTCACGACGAATCAGAACGTCATCATGGTGGTAGGACGACTGAAGCCGGGTGTGAGCGCGGAGGCGGCGCGGGCCGAACAGGCTGTCGTGGGAGAACGCATCCACGCCGTGGAGCCGGGTGAGGCGGACACGCCGGCGGACAGGTTCTCGGCCACGGTGTCGACCCTGAACGAGGCGCGCGTGGACGTCGTCACACGGCGTGCGCTGCTGCTGGTGGAGAGTGGCTTCATCGCCGCCGTGTCGGGACTGCTGGGACTCGTCACCGCAGCGTGGGGCATCGGTATCCTGCGAAGCCCGCCCACGCTGTCGCGCGGCCGGAACTTCTACGGCGCCGTCGGCGAGTTGGCGACGCCGGCGATGGACTGGCGTCTGCTGGCGTTCATGGCGGCTGTCTGTGCCTGCACGGTACTGCTCTTCGGGCGGGTGCAGT
>DATHVV010000235.1:0-3578 GCA_035461105.1 Longimicrobiales bacterium
CGCTTCACGGACGTGCTGCCGGCGGCGCTGCACGGCCAGGCGAACGGTCGGCTGCGGCTGCAGGGCACGACGGACGAGCTGGACGTGGACGGCTGGGCGGCGTTCCGGGAGCGCGGCGGCGCCACCAGCCGGGTGGCGGCCGATGGCCGTCTGCGCAACCTGGACGGCACGGTACAGGCGCGTGCCGTGACGCTGCACTTCGATCCGCTGCAACTCTCGCTGGCGCGCCGGTTCGCTCCCGACCTGGCCATGGCGGGGCGGATCACCGGCCGGGCGACGCTGACCGGCTCGACGCGCAGCGGCTTCGACCTGAACGCGGACCTGAGCCACGTCGGCGCGCCGGCCGGGCGCTCGCGCGTGCTGGCCGACGGCCGGCTGCTGCTCGATGAGGGTCCGGTCGCGAGGGACCTGCGTCTGCGCTTCGACCCGCTGCAGGTTGCGCTCGCCCGCACGCTCGTGGCGTCGCTGCCGCTCGACGGCACGCTCACCGGACGCGCCACGCTGAACGGCCGGCTCGCCGAGCGCGTGCGTGCCGACCTGGACGTGCGGCATCACGCTGCCACCGGGCCGTCGCACCTGGTGGGCAGGGCCGACGTGACCTTCGGCACGCCGACACGCTTCGACGTCGCGGTGCGCGCGCCGGAGCTCTCGCTCGCGACGCTCGGCCGGTTCGCGCCGGCCGCGCAGCTGCGCGGCAGTGCCAGCGGCCGCATCGCGCTCCAGGGCACCAGCGCGCGCTTCGCCGTGGACACGCGCCTCGCGGTCGCGCGCGGCGGCCTGGTGGACCTGCGCGGCACGTTCGCGCCGCAGCGCGGCGTGCCGCGCTACGACTTCAGCACGCGTTTCGCGAACTTCGATGCGGCGGCGGTGAGTGGGCGGGCGCCGCCCACGGTGCTGGAGGGAGTGGTGGTCGCGACCGGCCAGGGGTTCGACCCGGCCACCATGAACGCCACCGTGCGCGCGGACCTGGTGGACGTGCAGCTCGGCGACGGCAGCGTCGCGGCGGACAGCACGCGCCTCCTGGTCCGCCTCGAAGATGGGCTCGCGACCGCGGAGCGCGCGCACATCCGGCTGGCCTCGGTGCGGGCCGACCTGGAGGGCAGCTTCGGCCTGGTGGCGGGACGGACCGGCGAGCTGCGCTTCGACGTGCACATCGACTCGGCGGGGCAGTTCCGGGGCTATCTCCCAGGCGCCGACACCGGACTGGTGCCGCCGCGGCCGCGCCTGCAGCAGCGCGCGATCGCGACGGCGCGCCAGGACTCGCTGCGCATCGCGCGGGCCACGGAGGTGGAGCGGGCCGCGACCGGTCAGCCGCCGCTGCCGCCGCTCCGGTACGACACGATCCCCCCGGTGCCGCGCGACTCGCTCGCCGGCTCGCTCCGCGCCACCGGCGTACTGGTCGGCAACATCGAGGCGTTCGACGCGCGCGGCGAAGCGATGGCCGAGCGCCTGGTGTTCGGCGGCAATTCGCTGGCCCGCGGCCGGGCCGATTTCGTGCTCACCGGAGCGAGCACGCCGAACCCACGGCTGGAGCTGAACGCAGCGGCGGACTCGCTGCGGGCCGGCGGGTTCGCGTTCGACAGCGCGCGGATACGCGCCGACTACGCGGGCACGCCCGGCCGGGGGCAGGGCAGCGCGGAGATCGACATCCACCAGGAGCCTGACCACGATTACAGCCTGGCATCGAGGTTCCGGCTGTCCACGGAGCGGAGCGAGCTGATCCTCGAGCGCCTGGCCGTCAACCTCGACACGGTGCGGTGGAACGCGACGCGGCCGGGCGTGATCAGCTGGGGCGGCAGCGGCATCGAGCTGGGCCACATCGAGCTGGCCAGCACCGGCGGCGGGCGGATCTTCGCCGAGGGCCGCCTCCCGTCCGAGGGCGAGGCGGACGTGCGGCTGGAGGTGGCGCAGCTGCAGCTCGGGAGCCTCGCGCCGCTGCTTCAGGATACGATGCTGCTCACCGGGCTGCTCTCGCTCGACGCGCGGCTGCGCGGCACGCGGGCGGCGCCGCGCATCGAGGGCACGACGTCGCTCGACAGCGCGCATTACGCCGGCACCTGGCTACCGGATCTGCGTGCCCGGTTCACGTACGCGGGTGCGGAGCTCGAGGCGCGTGCGGAAGCGCTGCGCGGCGCCCGCCTGCTGGCGACGGCGGAGGGCCGGCTGCCGATCGACCTGGCGCTGCAGGAGGTGGCGGGCGGACGTCTGCTGGACGGGCCGCTGCGCGCCGAGATCCGCGCGGACTCGCTGCCGCTCGATGCGCTGCCCAGCTTCACGGACCAGGTGACGGAGATCCGGGGACGCGTGCGCGGTCAGGCAAGCGTGGCCGGGACGGTGCGCGACCCCGCGGTCGAGGGCGTCGCGGAGCTCGACCTGGGCTCGCTCCGGCTCGCGGCCACGGGCGTGCGCATGACCGAGGTCAACGGCGTGGTGCGCTTCGATGGCGAGACCGCCACGCTCGATTCGCTGGTCGCGCAGGCGCGCGGCGGCAGCGTGCGGGTGAGCGGAACGCTCGGGCTCGCGCAGCTGACCCGGCCGAGCTTCGACCTGGCGATGACGTCGGACGGCGCGCAGCTGCTCAACAACGAGCACGGCGACATTCGTGCCGATGCGAATCTCACCCTGGCCGGCGCGTTCGACGCGCCGCGGGTGGAGGGCACGGTGCGCGTGACCGAGGGCGTCGTCTACGTGCCCGACATCGGGCACCGGCGCGCGACCGAGCTGGACCTGCCGGAGCTCGCGCAGGTAGTGGACACGGCCGCGATCTCGCCGGCCCTGATCCCGCGCGCCAGCCCGTTCCTCGAGAACCTCTCGCTCGATGTCGGCGTGCGCGTGGCGCGCAACACCTGGGCGCGCAACACGCGCGCGAACGTCGAGATCTACACGACCGCCGAAGACCCGCTGCACATCCGGATGGAGCGCGGCACGAACTCGCTCCGGGTCACCGGCTCGATCGCGGCCGAGCGCGGCGAGTACACGTACTCCGGCCGGACGTTCGGCCTGAACAGCGGCACGGCCACGTTCCTGGGCACCGGCGAGATCAACCCGCTGCTCCAGCTGAACGGCCAGTACGCAGTGCAGCGGCCGGGCCGGGAAGCGCTCGTGATCCAGATCACGGTGAGCGGCGTGCTGCGGCAACCGACGGTCACACTCAGCAGCAACGCCCAGCCGCCGCTCTCGCAGAGCGAGCTGCTCGCGTACTTCGCGTTCGGCGGCTCGAGCTCATCGCTGCTGGACCTGAACAGCTCGAGCGTGGCGGGCGGCGGCGGGCTCTCGGGGCTGAGCACGCTGGCGCAGCAGCAGCTGGCGGGCGTGGCCGTGGGCGCGGTCATGGAAGACGTGGTGGCCGACCTGCAGCAGGAGGGCACCCGCGCCGGCCTGGACGTGTTCCGCATCCGCCCGGCAGCCGTGCCTGAAGAGATCGGCTTCGAGAGCTACTTCCAGAACATCCTGCGCGGCACCGAGGTCGAGGCCGGGAAGTACCTGTCGTCCCGGGTGTTCGTGGGCGTGCAGGGGCGCACCTCGCAGGCGCTGCCGGGCGTGCGCGCCGAGTACCGCACACCGAGCGGCTTCTCACT
>DATHVV010000236.1:0-13243 GCA_035461105.1 Longimicrobiales bacterium
TGCCCCGGATCGCGGGTCGGGTGCTGGGGCACCTGATGCTGCAGGTCGAGGCGCAGTCGCTGGACGCGCTCGCGGCGTGCCTGCAGGTGAGCAAGGCGAGCGTGAGCACGAACACGCGCCTGCTCGAGAGCATGGGTGCGCTCGAGCGGGTGACGCGTCCGGGCGACCGGCGGGACTACTACCAGGTGGCGGACCTGATGCACGAGCGCATGCTGGAGCTGCGGGTGCGGCGATTCCGGGCGACGCGCGAGCTGCTGGAGGAAGGCATGCGCAGCGGCGCGGCGACGGACCCGGTGGTGTGCGAGCGGATGCGGTCGTTCGCGGATTTCTTCGAGTACATGGAGCAGGCGATCAATTCGACGCGCGAGCGGTGGCAGCACGCGCGTTCCGAGGAGGTATAGCGTGAGGGAAGGGCGAATCAGGCGACGTCGGCCGGCCGCACTGCTGGCGGTGGCAGTGCTGCTGTGCGTCGGCGGGCCGGTGTCGGCGCAGACGGGGGGCGCGGCGCGGGTGGCGGACACGGTGCGGCTGAGCCTGCCGGAGGCGCTGGCGCTGGCGGGTACGCGCAGCGAGGAGGTGCGGGGTGCGGAGGCGCAGGTGCGCGGCGCGAATGCCCAGGCGCGGGTGGCGCGCTCGGCGCTGCTGCCGCAGGTGAACACGCAGCTGGTCTACACGCGCGCGCTGCGCTCGGTGTTCCAGGACGCGGGATTCGAGGTGCCGGACAGCCTGCGCTTCGAGCCTGACTCGACGGCCTCCGTCGAGCAGCGGATCCGCTATCTGGAGGACAACACGCCGAACGCGGCGTTCGGCGCGCTCGGCAGCCTGTTCGGTAATCTGCCGTTCGGCCGCGAGCACACGTGGGTCGCGGCGGCGACCGTGTCGCAGCCGCTCTTCTCGGGCGGACGGATCGCGTCGGGCGTGCAGCTCGCGGAGCACGCCGCGAACGCGGCCCGGGCGCAGCTCGATGAGGCGCGCGCGGAGGTGGCGCTGCAGGTACGTGAAGCGTATTACGGCGCGCGGCTGGCGGAGGACGCGGAGGTGATCGTCGCGGCGAGCGTCGCGCTGGCGCGCGAGCACCTGGCGCGGGTGCGCCTGGTGCACGAGTCGGGGCAGGCCTCGGAGCTGGACGTGCTGCGTGCCGAAGTGGAGCTCGACAACCTGCAGCCACAGCTGGCGCAGGCGGCGAACGCGCGGCAGCTCGCGCTGCTGAACCTGAAGCGCCTGGTGAACCTGCCGGCCGATGCGCCGCTGGTGCTGACCACGGAGCTGGACCCGGCGGACCCGGCGCTGCCGCACCCGGACAGCATCGTGCTCCCCACGCTCGCGGCTGCGGAGCCGCTGCTGCGCCGCCGGGCCGCCGTGCGCGCGGCGGAGCAGCAGGTCGAGATGCGGCGCGAGCAGGCCGACATGGCGCGCGCGGCGTTCCTGCCCAGTGTCGCGCTCACCGGCAACTTCCAGCGGCAGGCATTTCCCACGGGCTTCGCGCCGCAGGACTGGCGCGACGACTGGAACGTCGGCTTCGCGGTGTCCTGGCCGCTGTTCCAGGGGTTTCGGCGCGGTGCCGAGCTGGACGTGGCGCGTGCCGACGTGCGGCAGGCGGAGCTGCAGACGGACCAGCTGCGCGAGGCGGTGCGGCTGGAGTACGAGCAGGCGAGCGGCGAGCTGCAGCGCGCGCGCCTGCAGATCGCCGCGGCGGCCCGAACGGTGACCCAGGCAGTACGGGTCTACGAGCTGACCGAGCTGCGCTTTCGCGAGGGACTCGCGACGCAGCTCGATGTGTCCGACGCGCGCCTGGCCCTGCAGCAGGCGCGCATGAACGAGGCGAATGCGACGCACGACTTCTATCGTGCGCTCGCCAGGGCGGAACGTGCACTGGGGATCCAGCGATGAATAGAATGGCAGGGTCGAGGTCGAGGGCGAGGGGCTGTGCGCGGTGGCTCGTCGTTGCCGGGCTGGCGGCTGGGCTTGCGGCCTGTGGGGGCGGGGGCAGTGCGGAATCCAATGGGAGGGCGGTGGAGCAGGTGATGGTGCTGCAGCCGGGCGATGTCGCGGTTGCGGAGCTGATGCCGCTGAACGCGGGCGTGCTGCTCACGGGCACGCTCAACCCCTATCGCATCGTGGAGGTACGGGCGCAGGTACCCGGCATCGTCTCCCGCCTGGCCGTGGACCGCGGCGACGCGGTGCGCAGCGGACAGCTGATCGCGGTGCTCGAGGCGGAGGGTATCCGCAGTGCGGCCGCGGGCGCGCAGGCGCAGGTGGCGGCGGCCCAGGCGGCGCTGGCGGTGGCGCGCCAGCGTCTCGAGTCATCGCGCAAGCTGTACGAGCGCGGCGCGATCTCCGAGATCGACATGAAGACGGCGCAGGCCGGCTTCGAGGCGGCCGAGGGCCAGCTCGCCGCGGCGCGCGCGCAGGCATCGGCGGCCGGGGAGAGCGCGCGGCGGGCGACGGTGACGTCGCCGATCGCCGGCGAGGTGAGCTTGCGCCACGTGAGCCAGGGCGAGGCGGTCAGTCCGGGGGACCCGCTGGTCACGGTCGTCAACAGCACGCAGCTGGAGCTGGCCGGCCAGATCCCGGTGCAGCAGGCCGTTCACGTGCAGCCCGGCCAGCGCGTCGAGTTCACGCTCGACGCCTATCCGGGGCAGCGCTTCGAGGGTACCGTCGCGCGCGTCGAGCCGACCGCCGACCCGGCGACGCGCCAGGTAGGCGTGTACCTGCGGCTGCCGAACTCCGGACGCCGCATCGTGGGCGGCCTGTTCGCGAACGGACGCGTGATCACCGGTGCCGTGGACACGGTGCTGGTGGTGCCCGAGGCCGCAGTGCGCACCGAGGCCGAGGCGAGTCACGTCTTCGTCCTCGAGCAGGATAGGCTGGTGCGCCGCAGCGTGGTGCCGGGCGTACGCGACCCGGCCGCGGGACGGATCCAGATCGTGTCGGGCGTGAACGCCGGCGAGCGCGTGCTGGTCGCGCCGGGGGTGGTCCAGGAGAACACACCGGTCCGCTTCGCGGCACCGGCAACGGTCGCTCCCGCGACGCCGGAAGAGGAGTAGCGTCGTGAGCGACAAGGAAACGAAGCCTGGTGTGAGGGAGCGTTTCGCGGCGCTGGGTGGAGGGCTCAGCGGCGTGGCGATCCGCCGGCCGGTGTTCACCGGCATGGTCATGCTCGCGCTCATCGTGCTCGGTCTGTTCAGCTTCCGGCGCCTGCCGATCGACCAATTCCCGGACGTCGACATCCCGGTCGTGGTCGTGCAGACCGTCTACCCGGGCGCGAGCCCCGAGACCGTCGAGCGCGAGGTCACGCGCCGGCTGGAGGAGGCGTTCAACCCGGTCGAGGGCGTGGACCGCATCACCTCCAGCTCGCTCGAGGGCGTCTCGCAGGTGCTGGTCGAGTTCGACCTGGCGCGCGACGGTGACCAGGGCGCCCAGGACATCCGCTCGAAGATCGACGTGATCCGGCGCGACCTGCCCGAGGACATCGAGCCGCCGCTGGTCCAGAAGTTCGACCCCGCGGCGCTGCCGATCATCTCGCTGGCGCTCTCCTCCAACACGATGGACGTGGCGCAGCTCACCCGGCTCGCCGACGAAACCGTGCGCCGGCGCATCGAGAGCGTGAACGGGGTCGGCAACGTGCAGCTGGCGGGCGGCCTCGAGCGCGAGCTGCGCGTCTACGTCGATCCCGGCCAGATGCAGGCGTTCGGCGTTTCCATCAACGAGGTGCTGGGGGCGCTCCGCCAGCAGAACCTGGAGCTGCCGGCGGGCCGGGTGGAGCGGGGCACGCGCGAGGACCTGGTCCGCGTCACCGGCCGGATCACCGAGCCGGCACAGTTCGGCTCGATCGTGATCGCGAACCGCAACGGCCAGCCGGTGCGGCTCGGCCAGGTCGCGCGCATCGAGGACGCCACCGAGGAGGAACGCTCCATCGCGCTGGTCAACGAGCGCCGGGCCGTGTCGCTCGACATCCTCAAGGTCTCCGGCGCGAACACGGTGGCGGTGGCGGACGAGGTCAAGGAGGAAGTGGCCGAGCTGCGCGCGACGCTGCCCGCGGGCGTCGAGCTGATCATCGTGCGCGACAACTCGGAGATGATCCGCCATTCCGTCGAGGACGTGATCTTCGAGCTGTTGCTGGGCGCGCTCCTGACCGTGCTCGTCGTCATGCTGTTCCTGAACGACTACAAGGCGACCGCGATCACCTCGCTGGCGCTGCCCGTGTCCGTGATCTCCGCGTTCATCCTGATGAACGCGCTCGGGTTCACGCTGAACGTGATCACACTCATGGGGCTGTCGCTCTCGATCGGCATCCTGATCGACGATGCCATCGTGGTGATCGAGAACATCGTGCGCCACCGCGAGCTGGGCCAGGACCATTTCCGCGCCGCCGCGCTGGGCACGCGCGAGATCTTCCTGGCGGTGATGGCGACGACGTTCTCGATCGTCGCCGTGTTCGTGCCGGTCGCGTTCATGGGCGGCATCATCGGCCGCTTCTTCTACCAGTTCGGCATGACCGTGGCGTGGGCGGTGCTGGTCTCTCTGTTCGTGTCGTTCACGCTGACGCCGATGCTCTCCGCCTGGTGGGGCGTGGACCCGCACCGGGGCGGCAGCCGCAACCCGCTCACCCGCGGCATCACCCGGTTCAACGGCTGGTTCGACGCGCAGGCGGAGCGCTATCGCGGCGTGATCGGCTGGGCGCTCGGACACCGCCGGGCGACGCTCGGCATCGCGGCCGCCTCGTTCGTCGCTGCCATCATGCTGTTCCCGCTGATCGGGGGCGCGTTCATGCCGGAGTCCGACGAGTCGGCGTTCGTGATCGGCTTCGAGACGCCCGAAGGGTCGTCGCTGCAGTACACCGCCTCGCGGGGTGCCGCGATCGTGGCCGCGCTGCGGGCGATCCCCGGCGTGGACTACACGTACACCACGATCGGGGCGGGCGCCACCGGGACGGTCACCAACGGCTCCGTCTACGTGAAGCTGGTCGGGCGGAGGGCCCGCGACCGGTCGCAGGCCGAGCTGATGGTGGCGGCACGCAGCGCGCTCGCCCCGCTGTACGGTGCCGAGGCCTCCATCCTGAACGAGGGCATGGGCGGCGAGCAGAAGCCGCTGCAGGTGAACCTGCGCGGGGCGGACGTGGTGGTGCTGCAGCAGCTGAGCGAGCGGGTGGCGGCAGCGATGAAGCGGATGCCCGGGATCGTGGACGTCGAGACGTCGCTCGGGCAGCCGCGCCCGGAGTACCGCATCGACATCAACCGCGACCTGGCGAACGAGCTTGGCCTCGATGTGGCGCAGATCGCGACCACGGTGCGTACCCTGCTGGCCGGTCAGACCGCGACCACCTGGCAGGACCCGTCCGGCGAGGAACGCGATGTGGTGGTGCAGATCGACCCGACGCGGCGCACCAGCCTGGAGGACATCGGCTCGCTGCCGGTGGCGACGCCGCAGCGGCTGCTGTCGGGCGCGGCGCCGACCGTGCCGCTCGGCCAGGTCGCGCGCATCGAGCGCGGCACCGCGCCCGCGCAGATCGACCGGAGCAACCTGGAACGGGTGGCCACGGTGGGCGCGAGCACCGAGCCAGGCTACTCGATCGGCGAGGCCTCCAGCGCGATCCGGGGTGCGCTCGCCGGCATCGAGCTGCCCGAGGGCTACTCGGTGCAGCTCGGCGGTGAGACCGAGGCGCTCGAGGAGACGTTCGGCTACGTCGTCGAGTCGCTGCTGCTCGCGATCATCCTGATCTTCCTGATCCTCGCCTCGCAGTTCGAGTCCGTGGTCCAGCCGCTGGCGATCATGCTCTCGCTGCCGCTCTCGCTGGTCGGCGTGCTGCTCGCGCTGCTGCTCACGAACGACACGTTGAACATGATGTCCATGATCGGCGTAATCATGCTCATGGGCCTGGTCACGAAGAACGCGATCCTGCTGGTGGACAACGCGAACGAGCGGCGCGCCCTCGGCGCCGATCGGCACACCGCCCTGGTCGAGGCGGGGCGGGTCCGGCTCCGGCCGATCATCATGACCACGGCCGCGATGATCTTCGGCATGCTGCCGATCGCGCTCGCCCTGGGCCAGGGTGGCGGCTTCCGCGCGCCCATGGCCCGCGCCGTGATCGGCGGGCTGATCACGTCCACGCTGCTCACGCTGATCGTGGTGCCGGTCGCGTACACCTACCTGGACGACTTCGGCGCCTGGCTGCAGCGCAGGTTCATCTCGGACGAGCGGCGGCAGGCGATGCAGGCGGAGGCGGAGGAGGCGGGCGCCGTCTCCGACAGCTGGGGCGCACAGACCGCGTGAGGTGAGCCATGGGAATCGCCGAACGGCGGCAGCGCGAGCGCGAGGAGCTGCGGGCCGCGATGATCGATGCGGCGATGCAGATCGTGTCCGAGCAAGGCGTGGACGCACTCTCGGTGCGCGCCGTTGCCGACCGCATCGAGTACTCGCATGCCACCATCTACCTCTACTTCAAGAGCAAGGACGAGCTGCTCCGCGGAGTCGTCCACGAAGGCTTCACGCGTTTCGACGCCCTGATGAACGACGCCCTGGCCGGGAGCGAAGCCGAGGGCACCGCGGCGCAGCTCGCGGCGGTCCGCCGCGCCTACATCGACTTTGCGCTCGAGCACACCCCATACTTCCGCCTGCTCTTCGGGATCCCGGGAGTGCCCTGCGTGGAGCCGGACTGTCGCCCCTCCGACCTCGGCGTGCTCGGCGAGCCGCTGCCCCGGCGCCACAGCTGGGAGCGCTTCGCCGAGGTGATCACGCGCGGCATCGCCAGCGGCGAGCTGCCCTATCGCGACACCAGCCACGGCATCCTCGCGTTCTGGGCGCTGCTGCACGGATTCGTATCGCTCTACCTGGCCGGACACCTCGACCCGGAGGTCTCCGGCGCCGGCGAGCTGGAATCGCTCATCGCGTCGGCCCAGCCCGGCACCGAACCGCGCAGCCTGCCGCGCTGAGGACGTCCGCCGCCGCGCTGACGACGCGCCGCCGAAATCCGCAAGCGCGACCGGTTCGCCCCGATCCGGGTCGTGGCCGCGCCCTCGAGCCGTCCCCGGGGAGCCCGCCGCGCGCCCGCTCGGCAGTGCGCGGAGGGGTCCGGCTCACCCGAACAGGTCGGGCTCCGGCCGGTCGTCGACCGGCAGCAGGCAGTCCGGCAGGTCGTTGCGCACGGCGTTCACCAGCCCCGAGACCGCGTACGCCTGGAGCGGCGGGGCCTCGCCGCGGAGCAGCGCCTCGAGCTGCTCGGGCGTCGCCTCCGGATCCAGCCATACCCGCTGCGCCGCTTCGTCCAGGATCACCGGCATCCGATCGTGGATCGCACGGATCTCGTCGGCCGCCTCCCGCGTCAGGATCACGCAGCTGGTGACCTCCTCGCCCCCGGGCGCCCGCCAGCGCTCCCACAGCCCCGCGAACGCGATCGGCGCCGCCGTCGCGGGCCGCACCGCCATCGGAGTCCGGCTCCCCCCGGTGTTCCGCCGCCACTCGTAGAATCCATCCGCCGGCACCAGGCAGCGCCGCAGCCGGAACGCGTCGCGAAACGATGGCTTCTCCGCCACGGTCTCGGAGCGCGCGTTGATGTTGCGCACGGCATCCTCATCGCTCGGCGCCCAGGCCGGCGTCAGCCCCCAGCGGATCAGCCCCAGCACGCGCTCGCCCCGGTGGCTCACGATCACCGGCACGCGCTGCAACGGCGCGATGTTGTAGCGCGGCCGCAGGTCCTTCGGCAGGCGGGCGATGCCGAGCGCACGCTGCAGCGTCTCGGGAGGACTGACCAGGAAGTAGCGGCCGCACATGGTGGGGAGAGGATAGGGACAGGGATAGGGATAGGGATAGGGATAGGGATAGGGGCGAGGGCGAGGCGGCGAGACACCAGGCCGGGTCGGGTGCAGCTGGCCCGTCGGGCGCCGCGATTCGGCGGCGCGCGGTTCCGTGCGGCGGCGCGGGGCCGCATCGTAGAGGAGGGGCGCATCTTGGAAGCGTCCCCATTCCCGCCGAGCGCGCTGCGCAGGAGGTGCCAGATGCAGTGCAAGGAGAAGCTGGAGAGTTACTTACGGGAGCACGGCGTGCCGTTCACCGAGCAGGAGCACCGCAAGGTGTTCACGGCGCAGCAGGTGGCGGCGGAGGAGCACGTATCGGGTCGCCAGTTCGCGAAGGTGGTGGTGGTGCTCGCCGACGGGAAGCCGGCGATGATGGTCGTGCCCGCGGCGAAGTGGCTGCGGCTGAATCTTGCCGCGGACGCGTTGCACGCGGAGGAGGTCCGGCTGGCGACTGAGGGCGAGTTCGCGCCGCTGTTCCCGGATTGCGAGGTGGGGGCGATGCCGCCGTTCGGCAACCTCTACGATCTGCCGGTCTACGTCGATGAGACGCTGGCGGGCAACGAGGAGATCGTGATCCAGGCGGGCACGCACCGCGATACGATGCGGCTGCGGTACGCGGACTATGCGCGGCTCGCGCATCCGGTCGCGGTACCGCTGACATCGTGAGGCAGCGGCGGCCGGCAGCGACGTTTCCAGGAGGGCGGCGATGGAGCGAGTGAGCGGCATTGGCGGAATCTTCTTCAAGGCGGCCGATCCCGGCTCCCTTGCCGCGTGGTACCGCGAGCACCTCGGCATGCCGGTCGAGGAGGGGCAGACCTATGCCTCGATCGAGTCAGGCGCGGCCGGAGAGCCGACCGTGTGGTCCACGTTCGCGGTAAACACGAGCTACTTCGGTCGGGACGACGCACGCTTCATGGTCAATTATCGCGTGCGCGACCTGGATGCGATGCTCGCGCAATTGCGCGCGGCCGGCGCCGAGGTGGATGACCGTGTCGAGGAATACGACTACGGCCGGTTCGGCTGGGCGGTCGATCCGGAGGGCAACCGGTTCGAGCTGTGGGAGCCGCGCGCGCCCTGAGCGTGGCGGTCGTTGCGTGACGGGACGTCGCCCCGGGTGACACGATTGCGCGACACTAGTCGTCGCCGCGCGGGCGTCGGCGGTTCGCCCGCTCGCGCAACGCCTCCGAGCGCTGGCGCAGGAACTCCTCCATCTGCCGCGAACGATCGGCTTCCTCCTGCCCGGAGCGCTCGAGCCGGTCGCGCTCGAGCTGCTCGCGGCGACGCCGGCGGAAGTCCTCGATGTCGGCCTCGCGATCGCGCCGGCCGGGCAGGGGATCGGCTCCGAGCACATCGCCGTTGCGGGGCTCGGTGCGGCCGCCTCCGAGCACGCCCCCGATCCGGCCCCAGAGATCGCTCCACCAGTCGCGGTACGGGCAGGCGGTGGCCGGCTCGTTGCCGGCGATGAACAGCTCGTTCGCGGGGCTGCCCCACTCCGGCTGGCAGCCCTCGGCGAGCAGCAGCCCGCTGTTCGGGTCGATGGTGCGCAGGCGCACGCCGGACGGCATGCGCCATTCGCCGCCGGCGCCGCGCTCGCGCTCGACGGCGCGCATCATCCGGCCCCAGACGGGCGCGGCCAGGCCACCGCCGGTGGCGGCGCTGCCGAGCGCGCTGGGCTCGTCGTAGCCGATCCAGATGGTGCCCACGAGCTCCGGCGTGTAGCCCACGAACCAGGCGTCGGTCGCGTTGTTGGTGGTGCCGGTCTTGCCCGCGACCGGGCCGCGGTAGCCGGCGGCGCGCACCGAGGTGCCGGTGCCGTAGTCGACCGCGTCGCGCAGAATGTCGGTGATGATGTAGGCGACGTCCGCGCGCATGCCGGGCCGGCGCGGCTGCGCCTGCGGCTCCCACAGCACGCGTCCGTTCTCATCCTCGACGCGGCGCAGGAAGCTGGGCGCCGCGGTGGTGCCGAGCGTGGCGAAGGTGGTGTAGGCGGTCGCGAGCTGGAGCGGGCTCATCGCCACGGTGCCGAGCGAGAGCGCGGGGGTGACGTCCATCTGCGCGCCGATGCCGGCGTTGCGCGCGGTGGTCGCGACATCGTCGATGCCGACGCTGCTCGCCAGCCGCACGGTCGGCACGTTCCGCGATCGCACCAGCGCGTCGCGCAGCGAGACTTCGCCCTCGAAGCGGCCGTCGTAGTTCTCCGGCTCCCAGACGTCGTTGCGCGAGAGCTGCATGCGCAGCGGCGTATCGGCGATGTGCTGGCTGGTGGGCACACCCTCCTCGAGCGCGGTCGCGAACACGAACGGCTTGAACGCGCTGCCCACCTGGCGGCGCGCGTTCAGGGCCCGGTTGTAGCGCGACGTGGCCGGGTCGCGGCCCCCGACCAGGGCGAGCACCTCGCCGGTATGCGCTTCCATCACGACTACCGCACCCTGCAGCGGACCGGATCCCTTGCGCACGCGCCCGGCGATCGCCGCCAGCTGCTTCTCCAGCTCGCGCTCCGCGCCCTGCTGCATGAGCGGGTCGAGCGTGGTGTGGATGCGCAGCCGGCTCCGGTACAGGTCCTCGCCGAACCGGTCCTCGAGCAGCCGGCGGACCACGTCGATGTAATAGGCGCCGAGCGGGATGCCCGAGCGACGCGGCGGGTCGGCGACCGGGCGCAGCCGCGTCTGGCGCGACTCCTCCGCGGTCTCCGGCTTCACGAAGCCCTGCTCCTCCATGAGCGTGAGCACCAGGTTGCGGCGCGCCCGGGCGCGCTCCGGCTGGCGGCGCGGGTCGTAATGGCGGGGCGCCTTCGGCAGCGCCGCGAGCATGGCCGCCTCGCTCAGCCGCAGCTGCTTCGCCGACTTCCCGAACCAGTGTCGGGATGCCGCCTCGATGCCGTAGGCGCCGCCCCCGAAATAAATATGGTTCAGGTACATCTCGAGGATCTCGTGCTTGCTGAAGCGGCGCTCGATCAGGTGGGCGACGCGCGCCTCCCGCAGCTTGCGGCGCAGGGTCCGCTCCGTGCCGGGCAGCTCGCGCGGAAAGACGTTGCGCGCCAGCTGCATCGAGATCGTGCTCGAACCCTGCGCGACGCCGCGCGTGCGCAGGTTCACGAGCGCGGCGCCGAACACGCGTCGCCAGTCGACCCCATCGTGCTCCCAGAAACGCCGGTCCTCGACCGCGATGAACGCCTGCGCGACGTGATCGCCCAGGCTGTCGAGCGGCACCACGTGACGCTCAAACGGGGCCAGGCTCGCGAACTTCTCGCCGTTGCGGTCGAGCAGCTCGGGCGCCCCGTTCGGCTGCCAGGCGGCCAGCTGACGCACGTCCGGGCAGCCGCCCACCCCGCAATTGCGGTACAGCAGGAACGCGATCAGCAGTGCGACCACTCCCGCGAGCAGCGTGTTGCGGTCGGAGAGCGGCCAGTGCACGCGCTCGCCCAGTCGCAGCAGGCCGGGCGGCAGCCGGTCGATCTGGGGCCTCAGGCGGTTGGGCATGATCCTGTGGTACGCTGCAAGGGCGTGGCCAGATCCGTATGACGCCGCGGCGTCATGCGTGCGGGGGCGGGAGACGCGGCTCGCCCCCGGCGGCCGCTCGGCCGAGGCGCCACGTGACCCGGCCGCCCGAACGGCCCCGGAACGGTTGTGGCGGACCGCGTCCGGCCCTCCGGCCATGAGGCATACCCCGGCGCGGGCCGTGATCGTCCCGCCGGGACTTGGCCGCGCGGCCCGGATCGATCATCTTCGGCGACCTTTCCATCAACCGGGCGTGAGCATGAGACGATTGATCCTGCCGTTCCTCCTGGTCCTCGCGGGCGCCTGCGCGCCGGCGACCACGACCGGACCGCGCACGCCGGCGCCGGCACCAGTGCGTGCCGAGCCGGCCCCGGCGCCGGCGCCGACCGTCGAGGCGGCAGCATCCGGAGCCCCCTCGGCCTGGTGGCTGGCCGCCACGGATGCGACCGGCGCCTACGGCGCGAGCGTCGAGCGGGCCTACCGCGAGCTGCTGCAGGGGCGCGCGCCGGCGCGCACCATCGTGGTCGCGGTGATCGATTCGGGCGTGGACATCGAGCACGCCGACCTGGATGACAACCTCTGGAAGAACCCGGGTGAGACCGCCGGCAACGGCCGCGATGACGACGGCAACGGTTACGTCGACGACGTGCACGGCTGGAACTTCATCGGCGGCCGGGACGGCCGGCACGTCGATCTCGACACCTACGAGGTGACGCGCCTGTTCGCGAAGTGCCGGCAGCGCGCCGAGGGCGGCAGCCCGCGCAACGCGCCCGCGCCGGCCGATTGCGCCGTCATCGAGCAGGACCAGCAGGAACGCGTGCGCGAATCGGAGGAGCAGCTCGCGCAGGTCCGCAACATGAACACGATGCTCGGCCACGTGACCCGACTGCTGCGCGAGGCGACGGGCACGCCGCAGCTGACCGTGAACAACGTGCGCGCGCTGAGCCCGATCCGATCGGACGTGCAGCAGGCCCGGCAGGTGTACCTGCAGCTCGCCGCGGCCGGCTACTCGCCCGAGGACATCAGCAAGGAGCAGAAGCGGCTGGAGGACCTGATCGAGTACTCGCTCAACCCGGCCTTCGACCCGCGCGGCATCGTCGGCGACGACTACGAGAACCCGCACGAGCGCGGCTACGGCAACCCGGACGTGACCGGCCCCGACGCGTCGCACGGCACCGGTGTCGCCGGCATCATCGGGGCGGAGCGCGACAACGGACTGGGCGGCGACGGGATCGCACCCGCGGTCCGCATCATGACGCTGCGCGCGGTGCCGAACGGCGACGAGCGTGACAAGGACGTCGCCAACGCGATCCGCTACGCCGCCGATCACGGGGCGCACATCATCAACATGAGCTTCGGCAAGGCCTGGTCCCCCGAGAAGGCGGTCGTGGATGCGGCCGTGCGCTATGCCGATGAGAAGGGCGTGCTCATGGTGCACGCTGCCGGCAACGATGCGGCCGACCTGGCGAGCCAGCCGAACTTCCCGAACCGCCGGTATGACGATGGCGGTGAGGCGCAGAACTGGATCGAGGTGGGCGCATCCGGCTGGCAGGGCGCCGGCCGCCTGGCCGCCGAGTTCACGAACTTCGGCGCCCGGCAGGTCGACGTGTTCGCGCCCGGCGTCGACATCCACACCACCGACGTGAAGGAAGCCTGGCAGACGAGCTCCGGTACCAGCTTCGCCGCGCCCGTCGTGTCCGGTATCGCCGCGCTCATCATGGCGTATTACCCCCAGCTCACCGCGACCGACGTGCGCCGCGTCATCCTGGAGTCGGCGACACCCATGCCCGAGCAGCTCGTGCTCCGCCCCGGCGGCAAGGAGCAGGTCCGGTTCGGGGCGCTCTCGATCACCGGCGGCCTGGTCAACGCGTACGAGGCCGTCCGCCTCGCCGAGAAGCTGAGCGCCGGAAAGCGCTAGCGATCGTTCCCGCGCGGCGGGCGCCGGCCGCCGCG
>DATHVV010000237.1:0-28537 GCA_035461105.1 Longimicrobiales bacterium
GGGTGGGGGTGGGGGTGGGGGTGGGGGAACTGCGGGGGGGCTGCGGGTGGGGGAACGGCCTCTTGGAGGGACTGATTTGAGCTCGGTGGTACGGGAGGGGCAGGTTTTCCGGGGCGGGTCGCTGGCGACGCGTTACGCGAGCTTCGTCAAGCTGCCGCATACTTTCTTCGCGCTCCCGTTCGCGGGCGTGGGCGCGGTGCTCGCCTCGTGGTCCTACGCGGGCCGCGTAACGCCGCTCGCCTTGCTCTGGATCGTGATCGCGTTCACGGCGGCGCGCTTCGCGGCCATGGGCTTCAACCGGATCGTGGACCGCCACTGGGACGCGGTGAACCCGCGCACGGCGGCGCGCGAGCTGCCGAGCGGACGACTCAGCACGGTCCAGGCGGCGGCCGCGGTCGCGGCCGCGTCGGCGATCTTCGTGCTGTCGGCCTGGCTGCTCAACCCGCTCTGCGGCGCGCTCGCGCCGGTCGCGCTCGCGTGGATCTTCTTCTACTCCTACACGAAGCGCTTCACCAGCTGGGCGCACCACGTGCTCGGCCTCGCGCTCGGCATTGCGCCCGCGGGCGCCTACCTGGCGATCGCGGGTGTCTGGCCGAGTCCCTGGTACGCGCTTCCGGTGCTGGTCGCGGCCGTCATGTTCTGGGTGGCCGGCTTCGACGTGATCTACGCCGTGCAGGACGTCGATTTCGACCGCGCCCACGGGTTGCACTCGATACCGGCGCGGCACGGCGTGCTGCGCGGGCTGCGGCTGGCCGGCGTTTTCCACCTGGTCTCGTTCGTCCTGTTCGCGGCCGTGCACCTGGCGCAGCTGTTTCCCGTGGGCGACGTCTACCTGCTCGGCGTCCTGGCGGTGGCCGGCCTGCTCGTCCATGAGCACCGCATCGCGCGCGTGTCCGATGCCCGCGAGCTGGACCTGGCGCGCGTCGACCGCGCCTTCTTCCGCGTGAACATCGGCGTGTCCTTCACGATTTTCACGTTCACCCTGCTCGACCGCCTGCTGCCGCGCGTCGACCTGCTCGCCGGGCTGCTGCGATGAGCGCGCTCCTGCCGGTCACGCTGGCCATGACGGGCGCGTCGGGCGCGCCTTACGGGGTGCGCCTGCTGGGCGCGCTCACCCAGGCCCGCGTGCCGGTCCGGCTGATCATCTCGAGGACGGGCTGGCGGTTGCTGCACGAGGAGCTCGACATTGCCTCGGAAGCGGCCCTGCGCGAGCGGACCGGAGACTGGAGCGACGTCATCCTCTACAGCGACGAGGACCGCGGGGCCACTCCCGCGTCGGGCTCGGCGGCCTCGCGCGGCATGGTGGTGTGTCCGTGCTCGATGGGCACGCTCGCGAGCATCGCCCAGGGCACGACCCGCTCGCTGATCGAGCGTGCGGCCGACGTGGTGCTGAAGGAACGGCGGCGCCTGATCCTGGTGCCGCGCGAGACGCCGTACTCGATGATCCACCTCGAGAATATGCTGCGTCTCACCCAGGCGGGCGCGCTCATCCTCCCCGCATCACCCGGGTTCTATCACCGGCCGGAGGCCATCGCCGACCTGGTCGACTTCGTCGTCGGCCGGATCCTCTCGCAGCTCGGCATCGAGCACGGCGTCGGGCCACGCTGGCAGAGCGGTGAGCCCGATTGAGGACGACGACGCCGTGATTCGAGCCGGGACCGCCGCGCGGATGGCGCCATGAAGGTCGGGTTGATCAGCGACACTCACGGACAGCTGCGCGCTCAGGCGCTCACGCACCTGGCGGGCGTGGACCTGGTGCTGCATGCCGGCGACGTGGGCAGGGGCGACATCCTGGACGAGCTCGACGCGCTGGCACCGGTCCACGCCGTGTTCGGCAATACCGACAGCTTCGAGCTCCGCTCGCGCGCCCCCGAGCGGGTGGAGCTGGAGCTGGAGGGCTGGATCGTGCTGCTCACGCACGGCCACGAGCTGGGCGCGCCGACGGCCGCGCGGCTGCGCGCCGCCTACCCGGCGGCGCACGTCATCGTCTACGGACATACCCACGTTGCGCGCGTCGAGGCGCTCGACGGGGCCCTGATCGTCAACCCGGGCGCAGCCGGGCCCGCGCGCTTCCGGCTCGAGCCCTCCATCGCCATCCTCGAGCTTCGGTCCGGGACACCCCCCACGCCGGCCTCGGTCCGTCTCATCCCGTTGCGCTGAGCGACGCCTCCGCGCCCGGATGCCAGGTGCGCGCCCGTTCCTCCGGTCGCAGCCGGAACCAGCGCGCCAGCAGCAGGATCTCCGACACCTGGGTCGGCAGCACCGTGCCCGTGTGATACTCGGGACGCGTGAGCAGGCGCCGGGCCTCGGCGCGCAACGCGCTCCGCTCCTCGGCCGTACGCGGCACCGGCCGCTCCGCGCGGATGCTGCCGCGCCGGATGATGTAGCTGCGGTCGTCACCGCCCCAGCCGGGCACCCGGTAGACGAATGACAACCCCTCGATCGTGCCGCGCAGTCCGCGCAGCTCCCAGGTCGCCTCCTCCAGCCGCTGCATGCGGTCGCGGAGTGCCGCGGCATACTCGAAGTTCAGGCGTGCCGCGGCGGCTTCCATGCGGCCGCGCAGGATCGCCAGCGGCGCCGCCGCGTCCCCGTCCAGGAAGCGACGCGCCAGCTCGACCTGCGCGCCGTACTGCGATCTGGTGCAGCGCGCGGCGCACGGAGCCAGGCACTTCTTCACTTCGGCGCGCAGGCAGAGCGGAGTGTGCTCCGGCGTGAAGATGTCGAGCTGGTCGGCGAACCGCATCGGCGTGCCCGGCCGGCAGTCGCGCAGCTCCAGCAGGTCGCGCAGCTCGCGCAGCATCTCGCGCACGTGCTGCCGGCCGCGAAACGGGCCGAAGTAGTGCGCGCCGTCCGCCCGCACTTCGGCCACGTCGAGCAGCCGCGGCGCCGCGTCCCGCGTCAGCTTCACGAAACAGAACGCGCGGTCCCGGCGGTGCTCCACGTTGTACGGCGGGCGCCACTGCTGGATCGCGCGCATCTCCAGCACCACGGCGGCGAACTCGCTGGGCACGAACTCCCAGGCGATCCGGTGCGTATGACCGATGATCTCGGCCGCCTTCTCGTTGCGCGGCGCGCGAAAATAGGAGAGCAGGCGCGAGCGCACGCGCACAGACTTGCCGACGTAGAGGACTTCGTCGCCCGGGCCCACCATCCAGTAAATGCCGGGCCGGTTCTCGCACCCCGCGCGCACGTCGGCACGCAGCAGGGCGGGGTCACGCGGCGCAGTATCGAACGGCATGTCGCCAATCTGCGCCGCGCGGGTCGCTTTCGGAACCCCTTCGGGTCCGGCCCCGGACGTCGGCCCGGCGCCAGCGACCCGGGCGGTGCCGTGGCCCGGGGCGGGGCTGAAGTGTCGACCGTCGGTCAGCGCTGGCAGTTCGGGCAGTAGAACGCGGAGCGATTGGTGAGCACGATGCGCCGGATGGGCGCGCCGCACGTGAAGCAGGGCTCACCCTGCCGGTCGTAGACGCGGAGGCGCCGGTCGAACGCGCCGGCCTCGCCGCTCGCGTCGCGATAATCGCTGATGGTGGTGCCGCGCGCCTCGATGGACTCGGCGAGCACCGCGCGCAGCGTGTCGCGCAGGGCGGCGGTCTCGCGGCGGGACAGGGTGCGGGCCCGGCGGGTGGGGCGCACGCCGGCGCGGTGCAGCGCCTCGAGCGCATAGATGTTGCCGATGCCGGCGACGCGCCGCTGGTCGAGCAGCCAGTTGCGGATCGGCACGATGGAGGCGCGCGTGAGCGCGTGCAGCGCCAGCGCCGTGAACTCGTCGGCGAGCGGCTCGAGGCCGAGCTGGGCGTCGCGGGCCGCCCAGATCGCGGGATCGGCCACCTCGAGCTGGCCGAAGCGACGGCTGTCATCGTAGAGGATGGAACGGCCGTCCTCGAGCTCGAGGCGCGCGCCGATGTGGCGCAGCTCGCGAGCCCGGTGAGCGTCGCTGGTGAGGACGCGGCCGGTCATGCCCAGGCTGATGACGAGACGCATCTCGCCGCTGCAGACGAGCACGACCTTCTTGGCGCGGCGGGTAACGTCGTCGATGGTGCGGCCGCGCAGGGCGGCGCCAAAGCGGCGAACCGACAGGCCCGGCGCGAGCAGGTCGGGCCGGATCACGCGGACGCTGCGGATGCGTGCGCCGCGTACGCGGGTGCGCAAATCGCGCACGATGGTCTCGGCCTCGGGTAGCTCGGGCACGCTATCCCGTCGCGGCCTGTCGGGCCAGCTCGCGCCAGCCTATGTCGCGGCGGTACTGCGCGCCCTCGAAGCGGACCGCTTCCGCGGCCGCGCGGCTGCGCTGCGCGGCTGCGGCGAGCGTGCTGCCGATGCCGGTCGCGGCCAGGACGCGACCGCCGCTGGTGACGAGCGCGCCATCGCGCAGCGCAGTGCCGGCGTGGAACAGGACGACGTCATCGTCGTCGGGCAGGCGCGGCAGCGAGATGGGGATACCGGTCTTCACGGGCTCGGGATAGTTGGCGGCCGCCACGACGGTGGTGACCGCGGCGGCCGGACGCCAGCGCGGCTCCCAGCCGGAGACCGCATCGCCGCGTGCGATCGCGAGCAGCGGCTCGAGCAGGCTCGAATCGAGGAGCGGCAGCACCGCCTGGGTC
The DNA here is from genome assembly GCA_035461105.1 of Longimicrobiales bacterium. GTDB lineage: Bacteria > Gemmatimonadota > Gemmatimonadetes > Longimicrobiales > RSA9 > VEPF01. The sequence continues at coordinate 4,602 of DATHVV010000237.1, forward strand.
TCGGGATCACCGAAGCGCGCGTTGAACTCGACTACCCGGGGACCGTCCGGCGAGATCATCAGGCCGGCGTAGAGCAGCCCGCGAAACTCGGAATCATCCTCGCGCAGCGCCTGCAGGGTCGGCTTCACGATCTCGCGGCGCACCTGCTCGAGCAGCTCCGGAGTGGCGATGGAGACGGGTGCGTAAGCGCCCATGCCGCCGGTGTTCGGACCGGTATCGCCCTCGCCGATGCGCTTGTGGTCCTGGGCGGGCAGCAGCAGCACGGCGTCCGTGCCATCACAGAGCGCGAAGACGGAAAGCTCCTCCCCCGGCATGAACTGCTCGATCACGATCTCGTTGCCGGCTGCACCGTACGCGCGTCCCTCGAGCATGTCGCGGGCCGCGTTCACCGCGGCGGCGACACTGTCGCAGACGATGGCCCCCTTGCCGGCGGCGAGGCCGGAAGCCTTGACGACCAGCGGCGTGCCCTGCTCGCGGATGTACGCGCTCGCGGCGGCGAGCTCGGTGAAAGTTGCAAAGGCCGCGGTCGGCACTCCGGCCTGGCGCATGAGCTGCTTCGCGTACGCCTTGGAGGTCTCGATGCGGGCGGCCGCCTGGGTGGGACCGAACGCCGGCACGCCGTAGCTCTGCAGCACGTCGACCAGCCCCGCGGCGAGCGGCGCCTCCGGGCCGACGATCACCAGCTGGGCGCCGTGGGCACGGGCCCACGCCGCGATCGCGGGGGCATCGACCGGATCGAGAGGGAGCGACGTCGCCAGCGCGGCGGTGCCGCCGTTGCCACGGGTGACGTATAGCTCGGCGGCCGGGGCATCGCGCTGGATCTTCCAGAGCAGCGCGTGCTCGCGGCCGCCGTTGCCGACGATCAGGATACGCATGGCACTGCCGGGCCCGGGGCACGGGACCGGGAGTCGCGCGCCGGCAGGGCGGCGGGTTCCCGGTGGCTTCCGGGCGGGAAGCTACGGGCGCCTGAACCCCTGGGCAAACCGGTCCCGTGCGCCCTTCATCGACTCGCGGAAGTCACGCATCAGGTCCTGCGCGTCCTCCTTGTACGCCTGCGTCGCGGCCGCCAGATCCTCCTGGTACGGCGTCGGTCCGTCGCCGCGGCGGCGGTACTCGCCGCGCATGATGCGGTCATACTCGCCCTTCTCTATCCAGTCGCGGATCTCGGCCGCGCGCAGCACGTGGAACGGGTGCGTCGTGCCGAGCAGGTTGAGCACCTTGAACACGACGTCGCCGACGTCCTCGCTGTGCCGGTACTGCTCGGCCTGCGTCATGAACTCGTTCAGGTCGAGCTGATCCTCCATGCCCGGGACGCCGCCCGCCAGCTTCATGAAGCCGCGCAGCGTCGCGTCCGGATCCTGCACGGCGAGCAGGCCCGCACGGTCGGCGGACAGCTCGGCCTTCCGGTTCCATTCGAGGAGTCCCACCAGGATCGCCCGTGCCGCCAGGCCGACGACGGGGAATCCCAGCTGCGCGAGCTGCAGCAGCAGTACGGTCATGGTCCGGTAGAGCACGTGGCCGGAGAGGATGTGGCCGACCTCGTGACCGAGCAGATAGCTCACCTCCTCGTCGCGCAGCACCAGCAGCGAGCCGGAATTCAGCACCACGAACGGTCGGTCCATGCCGTAGGCGCCGGCATTCACGAGCGGCGTCTGCGAGATGAACAGGTCGTAGGGATCGCTCACGTCCAGCGTCTCGGAGACGCGCACGTACTGCTGCCACAGCTGCGGGTACTGCCGCGGACCCACCCTGATCGCGTTCGCCTGGAACGCGAGTCGCACCGGCCGCTCGCCGAACAGGCCGAAGATCTTCTTCAGCACCTCGTCGAATGCCGGAATCCGGCGCAGCGCCTGGAGCGCGGCGCGGTCGGCCGGGTGCTCCCAGCTCGCGGGGTCGATGTCGCGCAGGATGCGCAGTGTCTTCGGGTGGATGGTCGACATGATGCGACGTCGCTTTCTGGAGGGTTGCCGGCGCCTGCCGGTTCTACCTACGTGCCGTGAGCCGCTGGCGGTTTCAGTCCCACGCGCCGGGGCCGCCTCGAGCGCGTCCCCGGTCCGATGATTCGCCCGACGCCGGTCCGCCGGCCCGGCGCCCGCTCTCGCCCCGCCTAGCCGCGCAGCGCCTCGCGCAGGTCCGCGATCAGGTCGTCGGGATCCTCGATTCCCACCGAGAGCCGGACCAGCCCCTCGGTGACTCCCATGCGGTCGCGCATCTCCCTGGGCACGGCCGCGTGCGTCATGATCGCCGGGTGCCCGATCAGGGACTCGACGCCCCCGAGCGATTCCGCGAGCGCGAACAGGCGTGTCGCCTGCACCACGCGCGTGGCGCGCTCCAGCGAGCCCAGCTCGATGCTCACCATGCCCGTGAAGCCGCGCATCTGGCGTTGCGCCAGCTCATGCTGCGGGTGGCTCGGCAGCCCGGGATAGAACACCCGCGCCACGCCCAGCTCGCCGGCCAGGAACTCGGCGACCTGCTGGCCATTGCGGTTGTGCGCCTCCATTCGCACGTGCAGCGTCTTGCAGCCGCGCAGCACCAGCCACGCGTCCCAGGGACCGGGCACCGCGCCCGCGGCCTTCTGCAGGAAGCGCAGCTCCTCCGCGATCTCCGCCTCGCTGGTCACGATGATGCCGCCGACCACGTCCGAGTGGCCGTTCAGATACTTGGTCGAGGAGTGCACGACCGCGTGCGCGCCCAGCTCGAGCGGCCGCTGGTTGTACGGCGAGGCGAACGTGTTGTCGACGATGAGCGTGGCCCCGGCCGCGCGCGCGATCGCGGCGATCGCCGGCAGGTCGCACAGCTTCATCATGGGGTTGGTCGGCGTCTCGACGTGGATCACGCGGGTGTTCGGGCGCAGCGCCTGGCGCACGTTGTCCGGGTTGCTGCTGTCGATCGCCGTGAACTCGAGACCGAGGCGCTGCATCACCATCACGAACAGGCGGTGCGTGCCGCCATACACGTTCTCCTCGTAGATCACGTGATCCCCGGAGGAGAGCCGCTTCACGAACGCCTCGATGGCGGCCATGCCGCTGGCGAAGGCGACGCCATGGGCGCCGCTCTCCAGCGACGCGACGTTGCGCTCGAGTGCTTCGCGCGTCGGGTTCTGCACGCGCGCGTACTCGTAGCCGTGCAGCGGCTCACCGAGGCGCGGCTGCACGTAGGTGGATGTCTGGTAGACCGGCGGCATGATCGCGCCGGTATGCGGATCCGGCGTCTGGCCGGCGTGGATCGCACGGGTGCCGAAACGAAGCAGCTCGTCCATTGGCTCGTCGGGTCGAAGGAGCGCGGCGCGGCGGCGCGGCCGCCCGAAGGGCATCATACCGCGTCCGCGCGCCGGCGCGCAAAAATGGGCGCGACGTCCGGCGTGCGCGGTGCGGGCCCGCGTCGCCGGCCGGACGAGCCGCGGCATCACGGTCGCGCGCGCCCGCCGGCGTGCGCTTGACCGGGCGCTCACGATCGCGGTCTATTGCCCGCAACGGGAGGGAAGGGCATGGCACGAACCCTGGAGCACGAGCTGGTCCACGCCCCGGACGCGGCACCGGCGCGCTGGCTCTACGTGATGCACGGCATCTTCGGAGCCGGTCGCAACTGGGCGTCGGTGGTACGTCAGCTGGTGCGCGAGCGCCCGGAGTGGGGGGCACTGCTCCTCGACCTGCGCCAGCACGGCGGGTCCCAGGGGTTCGACCCCCCCCACACGATCGACGCGGCGGCCGCGGACGTGGCGGCGTTGGCGGAGGCGACGCACCTGCCCCCCGATGCGCTGCTCGGCCACTCCTTCGGCGGCAAGGTCGCCCTCGTCGCCGCCACGCTCCCGGCGCTCACCGCGCAGCTGCGCCAGGTCTGGGTGATCGACTCGACTCCCGATGCCCGCGAGCCGGCCGGCAGTGCCTGGGAGATGTACCGTGTGCTCGAGGCGCTGCCGGAACGCTTCGCCTCGCGCGACGCGCTCATCGAAGAGCTGGTCGCCGGTGGCGTGGCCCGCCCGGTCGCGCAATGGATGGCGACGAACCTGGAGGCCCGCGACGGCGGCTACGGCTGGCGCTTCGACCGTGCGGCGGTCGGCGCCCTGCTGCACAGTTTCTTCGAGACCGACGCCTGGTCGGTCGTCGAGCAGCCGCCCGCGCAAGTGATCGTTCACCTGGTGCGGGCGACCGAGTCCTCGGTCATGGACGAGGCGGCGCTGGACCGGGCGCGGCGGGCGGAGGCGGCGGGCCGGGTGCGCGTGCACGAGATCGCCGGCGGCCACTGGGTGAACGCCGACAATCCCGATGCCCTGGTGGCGCTGCTCCGCCGCCATCTGCCCGGCTGAGCCTCGGCGCGCGGGGTTGCCGCTCCTCGACCCGGCCCGCACTTTCAGAGCTGCAGCAGCGGCCGCCGACGAAGCTTCGCCGTCGGCGGCCGCACCCGTTTCCCGGCCCGGTGGCAGCATGGCATTCGAGATCCCGAAGGAGCTGATGGTCAGCGTTTCCGGCGTGCGCGGCCGCGTCGGCGAGGGCCTGACCCCCGAGGTCGTGGCCCGCTTCGCGGCCGCGTTCGGCGCCTACCTCCGCAAGCACACGGGCACGGCCCGTCCGCGCGTGGTCCTCGGGCGCGATTCCCGTACCTCCGGGCCGATGTTCGTGCATGCCGTGGTCGCCGCCCTCCAGTCGGTCGGCTGCGACGTCATCGATGTCGGCCTCGCCCCCACCCCCACCACGCTCTTCGCGATCCGGCACCACGGTGCCCAGGGCGCGATCGTGGTCACCGCCAGCCACAATCCGGTCGAGTGGAACGCGCTCAAGTTCGCCTCCGGTGCCGGCATGTTCCTGGACGGGGACGAATCCGCAGGCATGCGTGCGTTCGTGAACGACCTGGAGATCCCGCGGGCGGCCTGGGATTCGCTGGGCGACGTCGTCCGTGATGAGCACGCGATCGAGCGCCACCTGCACGCCGTGCTCGCCATTCCCTTCCTGGATGTCGAGGGCCTGCGCGGGCGCCGGTTCCGGGTGGCACTCGACTGCGTGCGCGGGGCGGGCGCGCTGCTGCTGCCGCGGCTGCTGGATGCGCTCGGCTGTGATGTCATCGGCCTGAACCTCGAGCCGGACGGACGCTTCCCGCGCCCGCCCGAACCGGTCGCCGCGAACCTGGGCGACCTGGAAGCGGCGGTGCGACACTACGGGGCGGACCTCGGCATGGCTACCGACCCGGACGCCGACCGGCTTTCGCTCGTCGGCAACGGCGGACGCGCCATCGGCGAGGATTTCACCCTGGCCCTCGCCGCTCAGCTGGTGCTCCGCCACCGGCGCGGGCCGCTGGTCACCAACCTGTCCACCAGCCGGGTGCTGGAGGACGTGGCCCAGGCCGCCGGCGTGCGCCTCCGGCGCGCCGCGGTCGGGGAGATCAACGTCGCCCGGGCCATGGAGCGGGAGAACGCCGTGGTCGGCGGTGAGGGCAATGGCGGCGTGATTCTGCCCGATGTCCACCTCACGCGGGATGCGGCCGTGGCCGTGGCCCTGGTCCTGCAATTGATGCTGGAGCTGGATCGACCCCTGGACGGGATCGTGGGGGAGCATACGGCGTACACCATCGTCAAGGACAAGCTGCCGAGGGACACCGGCTCCCTCGAGGACGCCTACGCCATCCTGGCGGAGCGCCTCGGCGCGCCCGAGACCGATCGCCAGGATGGACTGCGCCTGAACTGGCCCCGGGAACGCCGCTGGCTGCACCTGCGCGCCTCCGGCACCGAGCCGATCCTGCGAATCATCGCGGAAGCACCCACGGGCGAGGCCGCCCGCGAGCTCGTCGAGCAGGCCCGCGCCGCCCTCGCGGCGCAACCGGCCTGACCTGAGACACAGCAGGCGCGCAGGCGCGCGCACGGAGAACCGATATGTGCGGAATCGTCGGATACATAGGGCCGCGGCAGGCGGTGCCCCTGCTGCTCGAGGGGCTGCGGCGCCTCGAGTACCGGGGCTACGACTCGGCCGGCATTACCGTGATCCACGACGCGTCGCTGCGCACCCACAAGGCGGTCGGCAAGATCGCCGAGCTGGAGAAGACGGTCGGCAACGGACGCACGCCGGAAGGCATGATCGGCATCGCGCACACCCGCTGGGCCACCCACGGCGCGCCCACGCATGCCAACGCGCACCCGCACCTGAGCTGCGGCGACGATATCGCCGTGGTCCACAACGGCATCATCGAGAACGCGGGCGCGCTGCGCCGCAAGCTCCTCGAGATGGGCCACAGCTTCCGCAGCGAGACGGACACCGAGGTGCTCGCGCACCTGATCGAGGAAGCGTACAAGGGCAACCTGGAAGCGGCGGTGCGGGAAGCACTCTCGCACGTCGAGGGTGCCTACGGTCTGGCCATCCTGAGCAGCCGCGAACCGGAGAAGATCGTGGCCGCGCGCAAGGGCAGCCCGCTGCTGATCGGCATCGGCGAAACCGGCGAGTACTACGTCGCCAGTGACGTGGCCGCCGTGCTCGCGCAGACGCGCAACGTGATCTACCTCGAGGACGGCGAGATGGCCGTGCTCACCTCGGACGGGTACGAGACGCTCTCGCTCAAGGGCGATGCGATCGAGAAGGAAGTGAAGCAGATCTCGTGGGATCTGGACGCGATCGAGAAGAGCGGCCACGACCACTTCATGATGAAGGAGATCTTCGAGCAGCCGCATACGCTCCAGCAGGCGTTCCGCGGCCGTATCCTGCTCGATGACGGGACGGTCAAGTTCGGCGGACTGAACCTCGAGGACGACCAGCTCGCGGCCTTCGACCGGATCACCATCCTGGCCTGCGGCACCTCCTGGCATTCCGGGCTGATCGGCGAGTACATGCTCGAGGAGATCTGCCGCATTCCGGTCGACGTGGAGTACGCCTCCGAGTTCCGTTACCGACAGCCGATCGTGGACGCGAAGACGCTGGTGCTCGTGATCAGCCAGTCGGGCGAGACCGCGGACACGCTGGCCGCGATGCGCGAGGCGCGCCTGCAGGGCGCCACGGTGCTCGGCATCGTGAACGTGGTCGGCTCCACGATCGCCCGCGAGGCCCAGGGTGGCATCTACCTGCATGCCGGCCCCGAGATCGGCGTCGCCTCGACCAAGGCGTTCACCAGCCAGGTCGCGGCGCTCACGCTCTTCACGGTACGCATGGGCCGCCTGCGCGGCTGTCTCACGGCGGAGCAGGGCCGCGAGATCCTCGAGCACCTGATGGCGCTGCCCGACAAGGTCGAGCAGGTGCTCGAGCTGAACGACGCGGTCCGCGAGCTCGCCCGCATCTACAAGAGCGCCAGCAACTTCCTGTACCTCGGCCGCGGCTACAACTTCCCGACCGCGCTGGAGGGCGCGCTCAAGCTGAAGGAGATCAGCTACATTCACGCGGAGGGCCTGCCGGCCGCCGAGATGAAGCACGGTCCGATCGCGCTGATCGACGAGAACATGCCCGTCGTGGTGGTAGCGCCCCACGATTCGGTTTACAGCAAGGTGGTCTCCAACATCCAGGAGGTGCGGGCGCGCGGCGGCCGCATCATTGCCGTCGTGACCGAAGGCGACCGCGACCTGGCACCGATGGTGGACCACCTGATCCCGGTACCTGACACGATCGACATGCTGACGCCGATCCTGACGACGATCCCGCTGCAGCTGCTCGCGTACCACGTGGCCGTGATGCGCGGCTGCGACGTGGACATGCCGAGGAACCTGGCGAAGTCGGTGACGGTGGAGTAGAGGAGCGATAGGGATAGGGATAGGGACAGGGAGCTCGGGGGACCGGGCTCCCTTTTCCATCCCTGCCGGTGCCTGGCGCGATACACGTACCACCTGGTATGCGACGTCGGGGTGCGGCTCCAAGTCGAAGCGGGACGTTCCCGGCGTTCCCGGGTGCCGGCGAAGCGCGAGGGTGGAGGGGACTGCGGGTCCGGGTCAGTGATCGCCCGCTCGATGCGGCGCTTGCTGCGCCCTTGCGCCTCCGGCCGCACGGTGACCCACTTGCCCGGACGGTCTTCCGCCATCACCCTGTCCCACTTGGTCGCGTGGTTGGACACCGTCACTTCCGAGGAGTCCGCTTTCATGAGGGTCGTGCTGCAACGCGTAAGTCGCGCCGAGGTGCGCATCGACGGCACCGTGCGCGGTCGGATCGGCACCGGCTTCTGCCTGCTCGCGGGCCTGCACCGCGACGACCGCGAGGAACAGCTCGTGTGGATGGCGGACAAGGTCGTATCGCTGCGGCTGTTTGCCGACGCCGAGGGAAAGCTGAACCTGGGGCTCGAGGACGTCGCCGGAGGGCTGCTCGTGATCAGTCAGTTCACGCTCTATGGGGATACGCGCAAGGGGCGGAGGCCGAGTTTCATCGACGCGGCACCGCCCGGCCTCGCCATCCCGCTGTACGAGCGCTTCGTCGCTCTGCTTCGGGAGCGGGCGCCGGGTCCGGTCGAGACCGGCGAGTTCGGCGCGATGATGGACGTCGAGCTGGTCAACGACGGGCCGGTGACGCTGGTGCTGGAGCGGTGAGCGGCGCCCGTCGGCCGGCTGCGACCGGACCGGTGCTGGTGCTCGCGTCGCAGTCGCCGCGCCGTGCCCAGCTGCTGGAGATGCTCGGGTTGCACTTCAGCGTCGCGCCGACCGACATCGACGAGACCTGGCTGCCCGCCGAAGAGCCCGGAGCCCACGTGGCGCGGCTGGCGCGTGAGAAAGCCGAAGCTGCTGCCGCGCGCCTGCCCCATGCGCTCGTGATCGGCAGCGATACCGTGGTCGTGCTCGACCGGGCGGTCCTCGGCAAGCCGTGCGACGCCGGCGAAGCGCTGGAGATGCTGCTGCAACTACAGGGACGCACGCACGAAGTGGCGACCGCGGTTGCGATCACCGCAAACGGCGCCACGCGCAGTGTCACCGAGCGCGTGCGGGTTCACTTCCGGTCGTTCGACGAGACCACCGCGCGCGCCTACATCGCTACCGGCGAGCCGCTCGACAAGGCCGGTGCGTACGGCATCCAGGGGCGCGGCGCGACGCTGGTGGACCGCATCGATGGCGACTACTTCGCCGTCATGGGGTTTCCGATCGTCCGCTTCATCGAGCTGCTGCGGGCGTTCGGCTGGTGCTACGACTTCCGCGCTCTGTACCGGTGCGGGGAGGAGTGGTCCGGTGCCGATTGATCCGGCCGCCCCGCCCGCGACCGTGCCTCATCCCGAGACCCTGCGCTGGGCGCCGGCTCGCGATGCGGTGGAGATCCTGGACCAGACCCAGCTGCCCGAGGTGGAGGTCTACCTTCCGATCCGGAGCGCCGAGGCGATGGCCGATGCCATCCGCGCGCTCCGCGTCCGCGGCGCGCCTGCGATCGGCGTGGCAGCGGCGCTGGCACTGGCGCTCGACGCGGCGCAGCATGCCCATCTGGAACCGGCAGCGTTCCGGACGCGGTTGCACCAGGCTGGCGAGCTGCTCGCGGCCGCGCGGCCTACGGCCGTCAACCTGGGCTGGGCGGTGCAGCGCATGCGCGCGGTTGCGGCCGCGCTCGAGCCCGGCACGGCCCCTGGCGTCGTGGCCTGCCGTCTCTGGGGCGAGGCCGACGCCATCCTGGCCGAGGACCGCGCCATGTGCCGTGCCATCGGCGAGCACGCGCTTGCCCTGCTCGCGACGGAGCAGCCACGCGTGCTGACGCACTGTAACGCGGGTGCGCTCGCGACCGCGGGCATGGGCACGGCGCTCGCTCCCGTGTACCTGGCGCACGCGGCCGGCCGCCGGGTGCACGTGTTCTCGAGCGAGACGCGGCCGCTGCTGCAGGGCAGCCGCATCACGGCCTGGGAGCTGCGCCGCGCGGGCATCGACGTGACGGTCGTCACCGAAGGTGCGGTGGGCGCGCTGCTCGCACAGCAGCGTGTCGACGCCGTGCTGGTCGGTGCGGACCGGATCGCGGCGAATGGTGACGTTGCCAACAAGATCGGCACGTACAACCTGGCGGTGCTCGCGCGCCGCCACCGCGTGCCTTTCTACGTGCTCGCGCCGAGCAGCACCATCGATGCGGCGGCGGCCGATGGCAGCGCGATCCCGATCGAGCAGCGCGCTGCGGACGAGGTACGGCGTGGCTTCGGTCGCCTGACGGCGCCCGCCGGCGTGCCGGTGTTCGCGCCCGCGTTCGACGTGACCCCGGCGGAGCTGATCGATGCCATCGTGACCGACCGAGGCGTGTTCCGGCCACCATACGCGTTCCACTGAGCGATCCCTGCTGCCGCAGCGGGGCCGATTCCCCGGCGGCACGCTCCTTCCCGTGGGGTGAGGCATGAGAGCCGTAGTCGCGATCGACCAGGGCACGACCGGAACGACGGTGCTGGTGCTGGACCAGGACAGCCGCGTGCTGGGGAGGGTCTACTCCGAGTTCCGGCAGCATTTCCCGGCGCCCGGCCACGTCGAGCACGACCCGGACGAGATCTGGATGATGACGCTGCGGGTCGCGCGCGCCGCGATCGAGCAGGCGCGTCGCACCGAGCCCGGGCTCGAGCTGGTCTCCATCGGGATCACCAACCAGCGCGAGACCGCGCTCATCTGGGATCGCGCCACCGGTGAGCCGGTGCACCGGGCCATCGTGTGGCAGGACCGCCGCACCGCCGAGCGCTGCCGCCAGCTCCGCGAGCAGGGGCTGGAGGCGCGGGTGCGCGAGCGCACCGGACTCGTCCTCGACCCGTACTTCTCGGCGACGAAGCTCGAATGGCTGCTCGAGCGCGTGCCCGGGGTCCGCGCCCGCGCCGAGGCCGGGGAGCTCGCGGCCGGCACGATCGACTCGTGGCTGGTCTGGAAGCTGACCGGCGGCAGGGTACACGTCACCGATCCGACCAACGCATCGCGCACCCTGCTCTACAACATCGAGCACCTGGACTGGGATGCGGAGTTGCTCGAGCTGTTCGGCGTGCCGCGCGCGCTGTTGCCCGCGGTGCGGTCCTCCAGCGAAGTCTACGGCGAGGCGCTTCCGGAGCTGTTCGGCGGACCGGTGCTCGTGTCGGGCATCGCCGGCGACCAGCAGGCGGCGCTCTTCGGGCAGGGCTGCGTCACGCCCGGCTCCGGCAAGAACACCTACGGCACGGGTGCGTTCCTGCTGCTGAACACGGGCCGGGAGCGGGTGCTCTCGAAGCATGGCCTGATCACGACCGTGGCCTGTGACGCGCGCGGCCAGCCGGCCTACGCGCTCGAGGGCTCCATCTTCGTCGCGGGGGCGGCCGTGCAGTGGCTGCGCGACGGGCTGGAGCTGTTCGAGAGCGCCGCCGAGACCGAGGTCCTGGCCCGCTCGCTGGAAGGCAACGACGGCGTTTACTTCGTGCCCGCGTTCGTGGGGCTGGGTGCGCCGCACTGGAACTCCGAGGTGCGCGGCACCATCGTCGGGCTGAGCCGCGGCAGCACACGCGCACACCTGGTACGCGCCGCCCTCGAGGCGATGGCGTACAGCACGGTGGAGGTGTTGCGCGCGATGGAGAGCGACTCGGGTGCGCACGCGCCGATGCTCGCGATCGACGGCGGCGCCTCGCAGAACGACTGGCTCGCTCAGTTCCAGGCCGACCTGCTGGGCGTGCCGGTGCATCGCCCGCAGATGGTGGAGACCACGGCGCTCGGTGCCGCCGGGCTGGCCGGCCTCAGCGGCGGCGTGTGGGACAGTGTCGAGGATTTCCTCGGCGCACGCACTGCCCCCACGTGCTTCGAGCCGGACATGCCGGAAGCGGAGCGGGCGGCGCTGCTGCACGGCTGGCGGCGTGCCGTCGGGGCGGCGTTGCACTGGGCGGACCACCACTGATGGGGCCCGCCGGGATCGCGCTCAGCATGGCGCTGCTGCTCGGCGCACCGGCGGCGCGGACGCCGACTCTCGACCCGGCCGCGGGCGCGCGTTCTGCCTGGCCGGCCACGAGCGGGGAGGACCCCTGGTTCGGAGCGGACAAGTACCGGCACTTCTTCCTCAGCTTCGCCGGCACCGCGTTCGCCTACGGAGCGGCGCGTGGCGTCATGGACGCCGATGCCGCCACCGTCTTCGCGCTGGGCGCGGGAGCGGTCGCGGGGCTGGGCAAGGAGGTCCTCGACCGCCGCGCCGGCCGCCTGTTCTCAGTCCGCGACCTCGCCTGGGATGGACTCGGCCTGCTCGCCGCCTACGTGCTGGTCCGCAACACCCGCTGAGCGGCCACGCCCCGTGGCCGGACGCGCTCGCTTCGCCTACATTGCGCGGCCATGGAAACCATCCTCATCGTCGTGATTGCATTACTGGCGGTCGGCGCCATCGCCTTTCCGCTGGTGCGCGGCAGCCGCAGCGCGCACGATGCCCGCGAGTATGCCACGGCGCCGCCGCCGCCACCGCCGCCGAGTGCCGCGACGGACGCGCTGGAGGTCCCGGGAGCGCTGCCGGCCGCGCAGGTCGGCAGCGAGCTGGAGCTGGAGATCGCGCGCTACCGCGAGGCGATCCAGGCCGGAACGTTGTGTGGCAGATGCGGCAGCGCCAACGGCACCGACGCGCGCTTCTGCCTGGATTGCGGCGCGAAGCTGCCCGTGGAGGACGAACGCGAGTTCGGCGCATGAGCGCGGTCGATCTTCGCAGCGACACCGTGACGCGCCCCACTCCGGAGATGCGCGCGGCGATCGCGACCGCCGAGGTTGGCGATGACGCGCTCGGCGACGATCCCACCGTCAAGATTCTGGAAGTGCGCATCGCCGCGCTGCTCGGCAAGCCGGCGGCGGTGCTCTTCCCGAGCGGAATCATGGCCAACCAGACCGGACTCGCGCTTGCGGGTGCGGCCGGTACGGAAGTGATCTGCGAGGCGAACGCGCACATCTACGACTGGGAGTCGGGGGCGCCCGCGGCGCTCGGCGGTCTCCAGCTGCACCCGGTGACCACGCCGGACGGGCTGCTGGACGCGGGGGTCGTGGCGCGCGCCATCCGGCCGAAGTCGCCGTACCAGGTACAGACCTCAGCGATCGAGATCGAGAACACGCACAACGGTGCGGGCGGGCGCATCCTGTCGCTCGAGACCATGCGCGAGATCTTCGAGCTGGCGCGCCGTCACGAGCTGCGCGTGCACCTCGACGGCGCCCGGCTATGGAACGCGGCCGCCGCGACCGGCGTGCCCGCGAGCCAGTACGCGGCCTGCGCCGACACGGTCATGGTCGCGCTCTCGAAGGGGCTGGGCTGTCCGGTCGGATCCCTGCTCGCCGGCACGCAGGAGGACATGGTGCGCGCGCGCGGCATACGACGTCGGCTGGGAGGCACCATGCGGCAGGCCGGCCTGCTCGCTGCCGCCGGGCTCTACGCCCTCGAGCACCACCTGGCCCGCCTGGCGGAGGATCACCGGCGGGCGCAGCTGCTCGCCGCGCTGCTCGCGGATGTGGCGGGGATCCAGGTGATCGAGCCGGATACCAACATCGTCATGCTCGACATCCTGCGCGACGACCTGGACGCGAAGACCGTGGTCGGGCGCGTCTACGAGCGCGACGTCTGGCTGGTGCCGTTCACCGCGCGCCGCCTCCGCGCGGTCACCCACCTGGACGTCGATGACGCCGGCATCGAGCGCGCCGCGGAAGCGATCCGCGCGGTCATGGCCTAGCCGACCGCCCGGCTCGCGGCAGCTCAGTCGCTCGCGCCCTTTTCCCGCTTCTCGACCAGCGCGAACAGCTCCTGCTGGGAAGGTCCGGCCCGCAGCAGCTCCAGGGCGGCGCGTACCGGCGCGTCGTAGCCGATCGTGGTGCGGTACGCCGCCGAATCGCCGAATGCGAGGGCCGTCACGCGCTGCTGCAGCAACCGGTCGACGAGCGGTCGCGCCGCATCGAACTGGGCTCGCGTCACCGTCGCTTCCCCGTCGACGAGCTTGCGGTAGACCGCCTCCCGCCATTCCGGCGCGATCTCGAACCCGGGCGCCACCGTGCCCTTCGTGCTGCGCGCCTGCTCGAACACCGCGACGTACAGCTGCGTGGTCTGCGCGCCTAGCGTCTTGAGCAGCTCGAACTCCGGCGTCGTGACCGTGTCCGACGCGACGTGCAGATCCGGGGTGATCCCGCCGCCGCCGTACACCACGCGGCCGCGCGTCGACTGGAAGCGCGGGCGCTCGGCGAGCGGCAGCGTGTCTTTCTCCACGCCGCTCGCATCGCGCTCGCGCTGGATGAGACGGCCGCTCGGAGTGTACCACTGACCTACCGTCAGCTTCATCGCCCAGCCGCCATCCAGCCGGTAGATCTCCTGCACCAGGCCCTTGCCGAACGTCGTCGCACCCATCACCACCGCCCGGTCGTGATCCTGCAGCGCGCCCGCCACGATCTCGGTCGCCGAGGCGGAGTACTGGTCCACGAGCACGATCACCGGCTCCGCCGGCACCACCGCGGGCGCGCGGTCCAGGTACACGTCATCGGCCCGGCCGCGATACCTGACCGTCGCCAGCGGCTGCCCGGGATCGAGGAAGAAGTCCGCGATCTGCAGCGCGTTGTCGAGGCTCCCGCCGCCGTTGCCGCGCAGGTCCAGCACCAGCGACGTCGCTCCCTCCGCCCGGACCTTGCCCACCGCCTCGAACACCTCGCGCGCCGCCGAATCGCTGAACCGCTGCAGCGGGATGTAACCCACGCCGCCGTCCAGCACGATCGCGAACGGAACCGTCGGCTGCCGCACCGACGCCCGCTCGAACGTGCCCACGATCGGCTCCGCGACGCCCTCCCGCCCGAAGGCCACCTCGACGCTCGTGCCGATGGTGCCCAGCAGACGCGACGATACCGAGTCGATCCGCATGCCGGTGACCCGCTCCCCGTTCACCGCCAGGATCCGGTCGCCCGGCGCCACTCCTCCCGACTCCGCTGGCGAGTGCGGGAAGACCTGCGTTACCGTGATCGCCCCGTTCTGGTCCTGGATCAGCATGCCCAGCCCGCCGTACGAGCCGCGCAGCTCCTCACGCTGGTAGCGTGCGAGCTGTTCCGGCGACCACAGGTCCGCGTACGGATCGTTCAGCTGCTCCACCAGCCCGCGGGCAGCCGCCTCGTACGCCGCGTCCTCACTGAGCTCGCTCACCGCATGCTCGCGAACGTGCTCGAGCACCTGCGCGAACAGCCGCGCGCCGTTCACGGGAGCGAGGTCGCGCAGCACCCAGCCTCCCGTCACCGCGGGGACCACGAGCGACAGCACCATCACAATCCGATGAGAACGCATGCGCACCTTCGGGTGAGAGTTGGAATCTCGACTATCGCGGCACTGACACGGGCCGCGCAATCGGCCTGGGACGAGCCCAAGCGGCAGCCGCAGCCGGTTGCGCACAGACTGCCCGGGGAGGGATCCCATCAGGTACCCAACCCCCCTGACCGGGGATCCGAATCTCGCCCGGACCAGGACGCCGCCCTCAGTGATCCGGCCGCATCCCAGTGTCCCCCAATGGGCTCCGCCGGAGGCCCCCCGGCGCGGCGTCCCGCCCACCCATGCGCTCGGCTCAGGCCACCCTGTTCCGGCGCCGCGCGGTCGATCATCTTTGCTGCGAGTCGGGGAAGGCTTGCCCGAAGGAATCCCGAAAGTTAGCTTCCGGTGACCACCGCGGCAGACCGCGTCCCTCCCGCAGCGAGCACGAGGAACAGCATGGCGAGCGTCGAAGTGAAGGATGACAAGGGCAAGGCGCTGAACATGGCGATCGCGCAGATCGAGCGCTCGTACGGCAAGGGCTCGATCATGAAGATGGGCGCGAACGGCGTGCGAGTACAGGTCGGCTTCATTCCGACGGGTGCGATGAACCTCGATGCCGCGATCGGCATCGGCGGCATTCCGCGGGGTCGTATCACGGAGATCTTCGGGCCGGAATCGAGCGGCAAGACGACGCTGTGCCTGCACGTGATCGCGAATGCGCAGCGGGCGGGTGGCGTGGCGGCGTTCATCGATGCGGAACATGCGCTCGACATCGAGTACGCGCGCCGTCTCGGAGTGGACGTGGAGAACCTGCTGGTGAGCCAGCCCGATACGGGGGAGCAGGCGCTCGAGATCGCGGAGCTGCTGATCCGCAGCTCGGCCGTGGACGTGGTGGTGGTGGACTCGGTGGCGGCGCTGGTACCCCGGGCCGAGATCGAGGGGGAGATGGGGGATTCGCACGTGGGGCTGCAGGCGCGACTGATGAGCCAGGCGCTGCGCAAGCTGACGGGTGCGGTGAACCGGTCGCAGACGTCGGTGATCTTCACGAACCAGATCCGCGAGAAGATCGGAGTGATGTTCGGCAACCCGGAGACGACGACGGGGGGGCGGGCGCTGAAGTTCTACGCATCGCTGCGGCTGGACATCCGCAGAATCGGCGCGATCAAGGAAGGGCAGGAGCTGACCGGCAACCGGACGCGTGTGAAGGTCGTGAAGAACAAGGTGGCGCCGCCGTTCAAGCAGGCGGAGTTCGACGTGATGTACAACGAGGGCATCAGCCACACGGGTCTGCTGGTAGACCTGGGTGTCGAGAACGACATCGTGCAGAAGTCGGGAGCTTGGTTCTCCTACGGGGACACGCGGCTCGGCCAGGGTCGTGAGAACGCGAAGCAGTACCTGAAGGAGAATCCGGAGCTGACCCGGGGGATCGAGGAGCGGGTACGGGCGGCGCTGGGGGCCGGTGGCTCCACCATGGGTGGGGGCGCGGCGAGCGCAGGCGACGACGGATTCGAGTAAGGGAAGTACGGACTGGCCGTCCCCGGCTGTGCTGGCCGAGCGCAGACGAGGGTCGACCCGATGCACCCGTGGAGCGCAAGCTTCACGGGTGTATCGTTTTTTCGGGGCCGGTCGTGATCAGCGGACGGAGCTGCGCAGCAGGCGCGCGCCGCCCGGGACTGCAATGCGAAGCGGCGCGGTCTGGCCATCAGGTGCGAAAGCGGGAGCCAGGTCGGGATCGGCGACCAGGCCGCGGGCGGCCCTAGCCCGGTACCCCGACATGTCCATAGCTTGCGAGGCTCGAGCCTGAACCCTTAGCGCGAACCCTGTCGCACATGACCGTGGTACTGTCGCACCCATGAGAGCCTCCGAGATCCGGCGCCGGTTTCTGGAATATTTCGAGCGCAACGGCCACGCGATACGGCCCAGCTCGAGCCTGGTCCCTCAGGACGACCCGACGCTGCTGTTCACGAACGCGGGCATGGTGCAGTTCAAGCGCGTGTTCCTGGGCGAGGAGCAGGTGTCGTACCGGCGCGCGACGACCTCGCAGAAGTGCCTGCGTGTCTCCGGCAAGCACAACGACCTCGAGGAGGTGGGGGTCACGAGCCGCCACCACACGTTCTTCGAGATGCTCGGCAACTTTTCCTTCGGCGACTACTTCAAGCGGGACGCGATCCGCTTCGCCTGGGAGCTGTTCACGGAGGAGTTCGGACTGCCGCGTGAGCGGCTGTGGGCCACCGTGCACTACAGCGATGACGAGGCGGCGCGCCTCTGGGAGGAGGTCGCCGGCCTGCCCCCCGCGCGCATCTTCCGGCTGGGCGACGAGGATAACTTCTGGCAGATGGGCGAGACCGGTCCCTGCGGCCCCTGTTCCGAGATCCACTTCGACCTGCGGCCCGAGGAGACGCGGGAGACGGACGTGGCCGTCGAGGAGTTCGTCGCGGCGGGCGAGCGCGGCGAGTTCCTGGAGCTATGGAACCTGGTGTTCATGCAGTACGACCGGAGTGCGGACGGCACGCTCACGCCGCTGCCTGCGCCCTCGATCGACACCGGTGCCGGCCTCGAGCGGGTGACCGCGGTGCTGCAGGGCGTCGACTCGAACTACAAGACCGACCTGTTCACGCCGCTGATCGAGCGGGCCGTCGAGGTGGTCGGCATTCCCTATCGCTACGAGGATCCGCAGGCCGTCTCCTATCGCGTGCTGGCCGACCACGCCCGCGCCGTCTCATTCCTGCTTACCGACGGCGTGTTCCCGAGTAACGAGGGGCGCGGCTACGTGCTGCGTCGCGTGCTGCGCCGGGCGGTTCGCCACGCCTGGCTGCTCGGCCGCCGCGAGCCCACGCTCGTGCACGTGGTCGAGCGGCTGATCGAGGAGATGGGCGATCACTTCCCGGAGCTGCGGCAGCGGCACGAGCACCTGCTGCGCACGACCCGCGATGAGGAGGAGCGCTTCCTCACCACGATCGACTCGGGGATGCAGCGCATGGACGAGATCGCGCCCCGGCTCGCGGACGCCGACTGGGCGGCGATCGACGCGGGCACGCGCACCTTTCCGGTGATCAGCGGGGAAGACGCCTTTCGCCTGTACGATACGTTCGGGTTCCCGATCGATCTGACGGAGTTGATCGCGCGCGAGCGAGGCTATCAGGTGGACAGCGCGGCCTTCGAGGCCGCGCTGGACGAACAGCGTGCGCGCTCCCGGGCCGACCGGCGCGCATCCGGCATCGAGCTGGACAGCGACGCGTTCTCGCGGGGTTGGGTGGAGCTGGAGGCGGCGGCCACGCAGGAATTCGTCGGCTACGCCGAGTCGGAGACCGAGACGGAGGTGGTCGCGTTCCGGCGCGAGAACGGACGGGTCGCGCTGCAGCTGCGGCGCAACCCCTTCTACGTGGAGGCGGGGGGACAGATCAGCGACACGGGGGTGGTGGAGGGCGATGGCTGGCGGGTGCAGGTCGACGATGTGCGCCGCGTCGCCGGCCGCAGCGCGGTGATCGGCAACGTCGACGGCGAGTTCCCGGAGGCGACGTCTCCGCTCAAAGTGCGCGCGCAGGTCGCCGCCGAGCGTCGCGATACGCAGCGCAATCACACGGCCACCCACCTGCTCCACGCCGCGCTTCGGCGGGTGCTGGGCACCCATGTGGTACAGCGCGGCTCGCTGGTTGCCCCGGACCGGCTGCGCTTCGACTTCGCGCACCCGAAACCGCTCACGCCGGATGAGCTTCGGCGGGTCGAGCAGCAGGTCAACGAGGCGGTGCTCCAGGACCTCGATCTGGTCATCGAGCAGCGCCCCTACGCCGAGGCGCTCGCGCTCGGTGCCATGGCTCTTTTCGGCGAGAAGTACGGTGACCTCGTGCGCGTTGTGCAGGTGCCGGGCGTGAGCATCGAGCTGTGCGGCGGCACGCACGTGCGCCACACTGGCGACATCGGCATGTTCCGGATCGTGGGTGAATCGGGCGTCGCTGCCGGGGTGCGTCGCATCGAGGCCATCACGGGCGCCGCTGCCTACCACCGCGCGCTCGCGCAGGAGGAGCTGCTCACGCATGCGGCGGCACTCGTCAAGGCCACGCCGGACATGTTGCTGCGCCGGCTGGAGGCCATGACCGAGGAGCTGCGCGAGCTGCGGCGGGATCGGGATCGGGCCCGCACCGAAGGCGCGCAGGACCGCGTGGGCGAGCTGCTCGGCACCGCGCGCACCGTCGACGGCGCGCGCGTGATCGCGCAGGAAGTGGCAGTCGCGAACGCCGATGAGCTGCGCAACCTGGGCGACGCGCTGCGCGGACGGCTGGGCACCGGTGTGGCCGTGCTCGCCGCCCGGCAGGGCGAGCGCACCTCGCTGCTTGCGGTGGTGACGGACGACCTGATCGGGCGGGGGGTACGGGCGGACGCGGTCGTGCGTGCCGTGGCCCAGCTGACCGGCGGCTCGGCCGGCGGCAAACCCCACATGGCGCAGGGCGGCGTCGGCGATGCGTCCAGGTTGCCCGCTGCGCTGGAGCGCACCGAGGACATCGTGCGCGGGCTGCTCGGCGCGTGAGCACCGAGGCCATGATCTGGCTTCGGGCGCGTACGCCCGCACCACCGGAGCCGCTCCTCATGCGCATGGGGAGCGCGCTCCGGGAAACCGGTCCCGGGCTGCCTCTGCCGGCCGCGCTCGCGGCGGCGGCGCTCCCCCGGCTGCAGGCGGCGATCGCCCTGGGCGATGCGCGCGCGGCCGCCTACGATCTCCTCGCCGCCGATGCGCTGCTGAGCTACGCATTCGAGGCTGCGGCGGAGCTGGGCCTGGAGAGCGTGAGCGCGGTCGCCGAGACGTACGGTCCCGCGCGCATCGCACCGTTGATCGCGACGGAAGAATGAGCGAGCCCGACCGGGACATCCGGCTTCATCTGCACGGCCTGGCCGCGGTGGCGACGCGCACTGCGGAGACCCTTGCCGTGCCGATCGCCGAGCTGGCCGAGCTGGTCGCGACCACGTTTGCGCAGGGTGGCAAGCTGCTGTTCTGCGGCAACGGCGGATCGGCCGCGGACGCACAGCATGTGGCGACGGAGTACGTGGTGCGATTCCAGCGCACTCGACGTGCCCTGCCGGCGCTCGCGCTCACCACCGACACATCGCTGCTCACGGCGGCGGCCAACGACCTCGGTTTCGAGCAGGTGTTCGCGCGTCAGGTGACATCACTCGCGCAGCCGGGCGATGTGCTCTTCCTCCACTCCACCTCGGGCGCCTCGCCGAACCTGCTGGCCGCGGCCCGCGCCGCGCGTGCTTGCGGTGTCCGCACGGTCGCGCTGCTCGCCGGCACGGGCGGCCCGCTGCGCTCGCTCGTCGATCACGCCATCGTGGTGCCCACCGACCAGAGTGCGCACGCCCAGGAGCTGCACCTGGCGATCAGCCACGCGGTGTGTGACCTGGTCGAGCGCCGTTTCGCGGAGGAAACGTGATGACGCCGGAAGTGCGGGAAACCCTGCATGCGGCCCGTGCGGCGGAACGCGACCAGGCGCTGCTCTACCGGGCGCTGGCGAGCGAGGCCGAGCAGGTCGGTGACAGCGCGCTGTCGGAGCGGCTGAACGGGCTCCACGCGGACGAGCAGCATCACGTCTCCCGGCTGAGCGCGCGGCTGTTGGAGCTGGGCGAGGAGCTGGCCGAGCTGCCACCGCCCAGCCTGCCCGAGGTCGGGCTCGAGCAGTGGGAGCGGCTGGCACGCGAGCGCGAGCACGTGGAGGTGGCGCGCTACCGGGCGCTGCTCGGTCACGACCTGGACGCGCCCACCCGTCTCATGATCGAGGAGTTCCTGGAGGCGGAGCTGCAGCACGCCCGCGCCCTGGGCGGCAAATGGATGGGGGCCTAGCCATGCTCGAGGGGAGTCTCGTCGGCAAGCGCGCGCTGGTCACGGGTGGCTCGCGCGGGATCGGCCGTGCCACGGTGCTCATGCTGGCGCGCGCCGGCGCCCAGATCGGATTCTCGTACTTCGACAGGCACGATGCGGCCCGGGCGCTGATCGCCGAGATCGAGCAGCTCGGGGTTCCGGCCTGGGCGCAGGGCGGCGACCTGGCCCGCCCCGAAGGGGTCGACCGGCTGTTCGAGCGGACCGCCGAGGAGTTCGGCGGCCTCGACATCTTCGTCGGCAACGCCGGTGTCTGGCCGTCCGAGCACGTACCGCTGCCGCTCATGCAGGCAGACCAGTGGCGGCGTACGCTCGCCATCAACCTGGACTCGATCTTCTACTCGACGCGCGCCGCCGCGCGCATCATGGCCGATAACGGGCGCATCGTGCTCATCTCCTCGACCGCGGGACAGCGCGGTGAGGCGGGGCATGCCGATTACGCCGCGAGCAAGGGCGCGATCATCTCGTTCGTCAAGAGCATCGCCGTCGAGCTCGCCTCGCACGGCATCACCGCCAACTGCGTCGCGCCCGGCTGGGTCGACACCGACATGGCGGCGCTGCCGTTCACGGGGGAAGGAAAGCGACGCATCGAAGCCACCATCCCGCTGCGGCGCATTGCCGCGCCCGATGACGTGGCCGGACCCATCGTGTTCCTGTGCTCGCCGCTCGCACGTCACATCACCGGCGAGGTGCTGAACGTAAACGGCGGCTCCGTGCTCTGCGGCTGATGCAGCTCTACCCGCCCGAGGCGGTCACCGACATCGCGCGCCGGCTGCAGGCGGCAGGATTTCAGGCGTGGGCGGTGGGCGGAGCAGTCCGCGATGCGCTGCTCGGCAACCCGCACTCCGACTGGGACCTGGCGACCAGCGCGCGGCCGGAGGATGTGCGCCGCATCTTCCGGCGCACGGTTCCGGTCGGCATCGAGCACGGTACCGTCGGCGTGCTGGCGCGCGACGGCGTGCTGTACGAGGTGACCACGTTCCGGCGCGACGTGGCGACCGACGGCCGCCACGCGACCGTCGCCTTCGCGGATACGCTCGAGGAGGACCTGGCGCGTCGCGACTTCACGATCAACGCGATCGCCTGGCATCCCCTCACCGAGGAGCTGCGCGACCCCCACGGCGGCATGCAGGACCTGCGCGATGCGGTGCTGCGCACGGTCGGCGCTCCGGCGGAGCGCTTCGCGGAGGATTACCTGCGCGTGCTGCGCGCGCTGCGCTTCGCGGGGCATTACGTGCTCACCATAGACCCGCCCACATGGACGGCACTGGTCGCCGCGGTGCCCGGGCTCGGTGGGCTGTCCGCCGAGCGGGTACGCGAGGAGCTGGTCAAGATCCTGACCAAGACCCGGCACGCGTCGGCGCCGCTCAAGCTCTACGCCGCGTCCGGCGCGCTGCGCGCGCTGCTCCCCGAGCTGCATGCGCTGATCGGGTTCACCGTGAGTGCCGGCGGCGGCGCCGCCGCCGACGTCTGGGAGGAGACGCTCACCGCCGTCGATGCGCTGGCGCGGTCCCGGCCCCGGTTGCGGCTCGCCGCGCTGCTGCATGCCGTGGGCATGCCGGCGGCGCGTACGCGCGACCTGCGCGGCGGCTGGCGTGTCACCGGCCACGAGACTGCGGGCGCGCGTCGCGCTGCGGACGTCATGCAGCGGCTGCGCGCATCGAACGCGGAGACGGAGGACGTCACCCGGCTGGTACGGCTGCAGAACGAGCTGTTCCCGCCCGACGCCCCGCCCGCGCTCGTGCGCCGCTGGCTCGCGGAGGTCGAGCCCGGCTTCGTGCCCGACCTGTTCCGGCTCCGCTTCGCCCTCTGGCGGGCACGCCCGGTCGCGGGCGGCGCCGCCGACCTGGTCGAGCGCTGGCGCATGGTGCGGCGCGTCCTGCGCGAGCGGCCGCCGCTTGCGGTGTCGGACCTCGCCCTCGATGGCAGCGACCTCAAGCAGCTGGGGCTGCGGCCCGGCCCGGAGTTCGGCATCATCCTGCGGCGTTTGCTCGAGCGCGTGTGGGATGAACCGGCACTGAACGAGCGCGAGCGCCTGCTGCACATCGTGCGCACGGAGCTGCTGCCGTGAGCCGCCCGTGCTGATGGGGCTGCTGTATTCGGTGCTGGCCAGCCTCGGCAACCTGGCCGGCGGCGCCATGGTCCTGCGCAGCCGGCTCGCGCGCAGCCGCCGCGGACTCGCCGCGCTGACCGGGTTCGGCGCCGGCTTCATGCTGGCCGTCGCCCTCATCGGCATGCTGCCCGAGGCGCTCGAGATGGCCGGCGGTCTCAACGCCGTGCTGGTCGGCTACCTGATCGTGCACCTGACGCAGCACAGCCTGACCCCGCACTTCCATTTCGGCGAGGAGACGCACGCCGAGGCGATGACCTCGCGCGGCATCGGCGTCTGGGCTCTGATCGGCCTGCTGCCGCACTCGTTCTTCGACGGTGTCGCCATCAGCAGCGGCTTCCTCGAGAGCCAGACCCTCGGCTTCTTCGTGTTCCTCGCGATCCTGCTGCACAAGGTGCCGACCGGCGTCTCGCTCGCCAGCGTCATGCTCGCCTCCGGCAACCCCGCGCGCCGCACCATGCTCGCCGTGTGCGCGGTCGCGGCCGCCACCGTGCTGGGCGCGGTCGCGACCCCGCTCATCGCGCCGCTCGCCCGGTGGGGCCTGGCGCTCGCGGCCGGGGTCACCATCTACGTCGCCGCCTCCAACCTGATCCCGGAGTCGCAGCACGAGCACAGCACCGCCGTGCAGGGTGCGCTCTTCCTGGGCGTCGCCGTGTTTTACGTGATGAGACTGGTTCTCGGTCACTAGGCGCACTCGCGCCGTCCGCCCTTTCCTGACATCCGGTCGCGGGTTTCTCCCGGCTGCGCTGGCGACCCCCGCACGGCACCGTCGAGCCACTCTCCACGGGCGCCGGCGGCGGGCCGCACCTTGCCTCCCGAAGCGCACTCCGTCCCGCGCCGCGCGGAGCGAGTGCCATTGCGATTCACCTCCGGAAAA